>DAIUCL010000015.1:0-25073 GCA_036846185.1 Chitinophagaceae bacterium | reverse complement strand
GCATACATTACGCAATGAATTTGTTTACCTATAACCTGCTTTATGATAAGACGAATACAAATCCTACTTGCTCTATTCCTCCTACTGATTGCTTACACTAATACTTCTGCCCAATCAGCAGCATGGCAAATGGCCAATAATGAAATGAAATATTGGAAACTAAGAGCTCGACTAATAGGCGATCCTGCGAATAGAAATGTATATAATGGATTTTTGCATAGCGGTTTGGGGAGTGGAATGGCAATCCCTTTTGAAGATAGAAAACCACTTGCACTTCGAAATGCATGGGTGTATGAGCCATCTAATTTACAACCTATTTCTCCTTCAAAATGTCTGGGTCAATACATCTATGGCAAACAAACCTATGCAGAATATGCTGATGCTGCAAACAGAGTACTAAAATCCGGCTATATACCTATAATAGATTCTCGAGATGGTATGGATTTGAGAGGTATAATGCATTGTGGAGAGAATCCATTAATAGCTCTGGGTAATTATTTGGCTATTTTGGGGGTTGAAAATAGTATACTAGCTCAATCGGGTGCTTCACGAAACGAAAACACTAAGGAGATCTATTATGCATTAAAGGCAATAGACAGAATTGACGAGGAAGCAGAGACAATTTATGGTATGTGGTACAACAATAATGGTTTTTTAATAAGAGGAGACATTCGCTCAGAATTTGCATTGGAGCAATTTGGGAGTGAATATGATATGGTAACATCGGAATACGCATGTAATGTGTTAAAAGAAGGTATCATTCAACCTAAAGTAATGACAGATTGTGAAAGCAATAAAACAATATCAAAATATTCTGCTGCCATGAGTCAAGATGAATTAATCGGACTACTGTATGGATTAGCATTTGTTGAGAGGAATTGCTTAGATTGGTATAATGGCGTGTTACTGAGATTTTATGCAAAAGAAATTATTACAAGACTAATATCTTACACAAGAAACGCTAATGGTACTTTTGTATTGAGAGATCCAAAAGACAAAAAGCCTGTTTGTAGAGGGCCATTTGCATACACTTTTTCTTATCCAATGGTTCGGTTTTTAAAGTGGCAAGTTGCATTAGGGCCAGAGAAAAAAAATATAATGACGCAGACATTAGGGTTTGCCATTTGGAAAACATGGATAAAAGCGATGAAAGAAAATGCAACTTTGGGTACTTTGTCCACTGCTGTCATATCCATTTTTTTGCCTTCAATTATACAAAATGAGATAGGAATGCAGAATTCTACTTTAACATTAGTAGGTCAAGAAGGATTTTATAACGTAGACATGGCGTTGAAAATGGCTGTCATTAGTCAAACAATGACTAAATGGAATATGGGTATCATTTCAGATTATTATAATAAACAAATATACAATTTAGCAAATGCAGTATATGGAGGCTATAGTCCATTATTTACGAATCCGTTTTATTGGAGGGTTGAGTTGAATAATATGGATTGTAAGGGGCCCTGTTTGCAAGATATTAATATAAACGGTTATAGAGATTGCAATTATAATTATGGAGGCAATGTTAGCCCCGGCATAGTGTATGAAAATAGTTGGTATAGCGGCAATAGATGGGGTAGCGGGAAAAAGGCATATTCATGGCCTGAGCCGAAGGACTTAAATGGAAATAGTTATATTGAATATCCGGCATTAGATTACCTGTTGACTTATAACTTTTACAAACGCAATTACTTTAATACAGGCTATTTTGATAAAACAAGAAAAAAAATGTTTTTAGCGTCATATCCTTTAACTGCAAACAACATTTTACCACTCGGAAATACTTCTTATCCACTGGTTAATAAAGCTGTATACTCATTTGTTGCATCTCATTCTACTATTAATCCCAATGGGCATGTTACATTGGAAGCCGGTTCTTCAATTACTTTAAATCCTGGTTTTGAAGCAAAAATGGGTTCGGTGTTTAATACTACAATTAAAGATTATGATTGTACTCCTATGGCATACTCCTATAATGGTATGGACTATACGCTTTATAAGCGAGAAGACACATCAGGTGGCTTTACTCTATTGGATTTTACAGATACATTAGAGATTATAACTACAGATACATTAGATGGTTCTGAAGAGACACCTCCTGAATATGATAGCACATTAGTAGAAATCGTAAAACGTAATGACACTATTTTTATCAATTGGAATCAAGAATATGATTTTGACGAAGATGGTAATCTAATTTATATAGCAGGAGAAAAATACAGTACTGATCAAAAAAGTATCCAATCACTTCAGTTGTATCCAAATCCTTCTGATGGTAAAATTTCAGTAAGTTATACATTGCATAGTAAATCTAGCATTAAGTATATAGTGAAAGATTTGATGGGACATAAGATAATAGCTGATGGTTTTGATAGTGCTATCATTGAGGAAAAAGGGACACACAAACATGATTTTGACTTAGGGTATTTGTGTGCCGGGGTTTATTTTATAGAATTCTGGATTGGTGAACAAAAGGAGGTACACAAATTTCTAATATATTAAAAGGGTACAGAAGCAAGATTGAAATAGAGTGATTCGAAAAATGAATTATTTGCTTTTTACACACTTTTGTGGATAGTATATAAGAAACAGAAGAGTATGTGAAAAAACATAAACATTTGCCGGATATACCAAGTGCAGAACAAGTCGTGAGAGAGGGATTGGATTTGGCGGTGATGGATGCCAAACTACTCAGAAAAGTGGAAGAACTAACACTTCATATTATCCACTTAAACAAAGAAATAGAACGTCTAAAAAAAGGGCACAGATAAGAAAAAGGGTATCTTTACCTAAAACTAGTAATTATGACACCTACAAAACGAACTACGATTGTACTACTTTTGATAGTATGTACTTTAGCCTCTTGCTTCAAAATTCTGACAAGATCTTATACCCGGTATCCGGAAGATGATGAAAAGCCTACAATGGAAGCACTTCGCCGATTGGGAGGGAATGTCTCTAAAACCTGGCTCATCAAAAAAATAAAATACGATGGCAAAGATATCAGCGATTCTTGTTTTGCAAACTATGGCAAAATGAAAATGACTATTTTTTATACCAAGCACAATACCGGCTATCCTAGGGGTGGCCGATATTATAGCGATAGTATGGATAATGGTGTTATGTATTGGGAGGTTGATTCGGATTCAGAACAGTATTTTTGGGGTTCTCGACAAAATTCATCTGGGGTACACACCTTTAAGCTGCCTGTTATATACTATATCACAGAAAGTGATTATGATAAGTTTTATAAGAGGAAAGATGCCACTATCAAAAAACTAACTACCAGAGAGTTTATCATAGAGTTTACCGACTCTAGTGGCCAGCATACATTACGCAATGAATTTGTTTACCTATAACCTGCTTTATGATAAGACGAAATCTTATTTGATAGCTTTTTCATACTAAACAATCGTAAAATATTCGGGCAAAATAGGTGTAAAGAAATAAGAGTGTAATACTGTTGTTACAGTCATTGTGCTCAGAAAAAGTATACTATTTGAAAGATGGCATGCTCGCTGAGAGAGCTGAGGACTGGACTAAAGCCCGGCGGCTGCCGTGCTCGTAAGGCGCCGAGGTACGAGGCGGTGCGAAGCCTTGGCGTAGCACGGGAGCGATAGCGTACCCTGTAGAGGACGGATCGAAGTAGCATGATGTATTGTAGATGACAGCCCCTATGATTTGGGCGAAGAGGATGAGTGTGTGTCGGCAAATATATCCTTGATGTTTTGCTGTATGTTGTGACTGATTTGTAGCATGGGTAAGTCGTTGGAGTCGGTGCCAAAGGGGTCTTCGATTTCTTCGGCGATGAGCTCGAGGCTGGCGAGTACATAAAAGATAAATACGATAATGGGTATGGATAGGTATCCTAGCGAGAACATGTAGCCGAAGGGAAGTGTCATAACGTAGCCGAAAATAAATTTTTTGATGAAGGCACTGTATGAGTAGGGAATGGGGGTGTTTTTGATCCGTTCGCATGCGCCGCAAATGTTAATGAATGATTTGACTTCGTCGTTGAGCAGCCATAGTTGGGTGTCGGAAAGCTGCTTTGCCTGATGTGCTTCTTGAAGATGTTGGTACATGAGGTTGGAGATCTGCAAGGGCACGTGCTTGTTGCGGTCGATGCGCTTGGAGATACTGTCGTGTGCTACGGCGTGAAAGAGTTCCCAGTCGGCCTTGCCGGAAAGCAGATGATTTTTGAGAGCGAAAGCGAAGGCGGGTATGGCTTTTTTGAAAAAGTCTCGGTGAGGCTTGTCGTGCGGGGGTAGCATATGATGGAGCTTGAGGGCAAGGTTGCGACTATTGTTGGTAAGATCGCCCCAGAGTTTGCGTCCTTCCCACCAGCGATCGTAGGCAGAGTTGGTTCTGAATACGAGGAGGAGAGAGATGACGCCACCCAAGATGGCATGCATCATAGGGATGTTTTTGATGTAGCTTTTTTCGCTGAGTTCGAAGTATTCTTTTTCGAGCCATACGATAGCTCCACTGTAGAGAGCGAGTACAATGATGAGTGGAAATAGCTTTCGAATGGTATCGCCTTCGTGTATTTTGAAGATGAAGCGATACCATTCTTTGGGGTTGTACTGTATCATGATGGGGTGTGAGCTGATGAGCTAGTGGGTGCAAGAAGTAGAGCGAAGTAGCATAAAGGGCAAAGAGTGAAAACGGTTGTTATTTCTTTCCTTGTTGTTTCTTCATGCGTTCTGCATTTTGTTGTTGCATTTCCTGCATTCGTTTCATGAATTTGCTCTCTTTGGGTGCTTCTTTCTTTTTGGCTTGTATCTGTGCATGTATCTTGTCGGGGTCGATGATATAATTTTGGATTACAAATTGCAGTGCGAGAGTGATAGCGTTGGATACAAAGTAGTAGTAAGTAAGTGCGGCAGGGAGTTTATTGAATATTCCTAAAAACATGACAGGCATGATGAAGGGTAAATATTTCATCATAGGGTTGCTCTGATCAGCTGTCATATTCATACTGTATAGTGATAGTAAGAGACTGGTGATGACGAAAAGGATGGTAAACAAGCTCACATGATCGCCATAGAAAGGAATGGTGAAGGGGAGGTCGAGTATTGAGTCGTAGGTGGAGAGGTCTTTTGCCCAGAGGAAACTTTCTTGTCGAAGCTCTATAGCATGAGGGAAGAAAGAGAGGAGAGCGAAGAATACGGGGAGCTGGAGCAAGGCGGGTAAGCATCCTCCTAATGGGTTGACACCTGCTTGGCGATAGAGTTTCATTTGTTCTACACCGAAAGTTTGTTTGTCTTCGCCATATTTTTCTCTAAGTTCATCTATCTCAGGTTTGAGAGCTTTCATTTTGGCACTGGATACGTAGCTCTTGTAGGTGAAAGGCGACATGAGCAGTCGTATGATGAAGGTGAGCAATAAGATGACTATGCCATAGCTACTAAATATACTGGATAGAGCATCGAAGATGGGTATGATAATCCATTTGTTGATATATTTCACAAATCCGAAGATGCCGTAACTAAGGGGTATGAGTTCTTCGAGCTCTATTTTATAGCTTTTGAGCAATGCGTAGTCGTTTGGCCCATGGAAGAATTTGAAGTTGTATTCGGAGGCGGGTATCAAGGTTAGTTTGGCATCGAAATCGGACAAGGGAAGTAGTGCGGTATCGGCAGGAGCCATAGCCGTGGTGACACTTCCGTCGCTGATGATTTTATTGTCTGTGATGAGTGTTGTATTGAAATAGTGTTGTTTAAAACTGAGCCATTTGATTGCTTCGGAGAATTTTTTTGTTTCTTTATCTTTAATGGTAAAGTAGTCGTATCCTTCTTTTTCGAGGTTGTAACATACTTGCGTGTAAAGTCGTTCGCTGGTTTCATCTTGCTCGGTGATAAGAGAGCGTGAGGTCCATTGAAGTTGTACATCAGAGTTGGGGCTGGCTTGAAGTAGTTTTGCCTGACTTCGCATCATATAGCCTTTGTCGTCGATGGTATAGGTGAATTGTATTTCGTTGGAGGTAAAGGTGACCGATTTTTGGTCGGCACTGACTTGAGCGTCAAAAGCTATGTCTTTGGAGTGGATTTTACGACCATCGTTGGCATTGAAGGCGTAGTCGAAGGAGTGGCCATCTTTGTATAGAAAGAGTGGTTTACCCAGGTGAGTTTTGTATTTTTTGAGTTGGGCGGAGGTGGGGAAGGCACCGTAGTTGCTAAGTTCTATTCGGATATCTTCATTTTCGATCACTACGGTCTGGTGTGCAATGGTATTTCGGTTAGAATCCATTGAAGCCAAAGGGGCGAAAGTAGAATCTGTGGTATTTGCTATCGGTTTGGGCGGATTGAGTCGTGCTTGAGCAATAGAGTCTGCTTTGCGTTGCTCCAAGTGTTTTATTTCGGCATTTTGGTTGTAAAAGATATAGGCAATTAGCAAAACCATCAGCAAGCCAAATCCGGCTAGTGTATTCTTATCCATCAGTAATTTTAATTGGGTGCAAATATAGTCATTTTGCTATTACTACATCGCAATAGCTATTATGACAGGTGGTAAATAAGGATGAGCCGGTTAGTTATAGTTTATCAGGCAACCCATTCTTCTACGGTAGCATTGATGCCACGGTCGATAATGGCTTCGCACATGGGTTTTAGGGTATCGAAGTCTCCCGTTTTGACGGTACATTTACCTTTGTAGTGGATGAGTAAGGTGCATTGCTCAGCTTGATGTTCTTCATGTCCGCAGATATCCATAAGCGCTTTAATGACCCAGTCGAATGTGTTTACATCATCATTCCACACTATAAGGTTGAAGTTTTCCAATGTAGAAGTGGAGGATAATTTTTCAAGAGTTTCTTTTTCTACGTCGTACATAAGAGAATTCGTAATATCAGATAACAAATATACAAGATAAATGGCAAATGAGAAAGGATTAATTTAGGATGTCCATTGCCATATATTGGTGCAATACATCAGGTATTATTATACCATGAGGGGTTTGGTGATTTTCGAGAAGGCAGGCCACGATTCGAGGCAGTGCAAGAGATGAGCCATTGAGAGAGTGAATCAGTTGTGATTTGCCCTCTGTATTTTTAAATCGGATTTTCATTCGATTCGTTTGGAAGGTCTCGAAGTTCGATACAGAGCTTACTTCGAGCCAGCGTTGCTGCGCGGTGCAGTACACTTCAAAGTCGTAGGTGAGAGCCGAGGCAAAGCTCATATCGCCTCCGCAGAGTCTTAGAATGCGATAGGGGAGTTGTAGGGATTGAAGTAATCCTTCTACGTGGGTCACCATGGCTTCGAGAGCTTCATAAGAATCGTCGGGGTGAGTAAATTGTACGATTTCGACTTTGTCGAATTGGTGTAGGCGATTCAGACCTCTGACGTCTTTGCCATAACTACCTGCTTCGCGTCGAAAGCAAGGGGTATAGGCAGTCATACGAATAGGAAGATCCGATTCTTTGACCATTTCGTCGCGATAGATATTGGTAATGGGAACTTCGGCTGTTGGTATTAAATAAAAGTCGTCTGCGGTAGCATGGTACATTTGTCCTTCTTTGTCGGGTAGTTGTCCGGTACCATAGGCACTGTCGGCATTGACCATATGAGGGGGCATGTATTCTGTATAGCCTGCTTTTATATTATAATCTAAAAAGTAGGAAATGAGCGCACGTTGAAGTTTGGCACCCTTGTTGATATAAACGGGGAAGCCACTTCCGGTGAGTTTAGTTCCTAATTCGAAGTTGATAAGATTATACTTTTGAGCGAGTTCCCAGTGGGGTTGGGCTCCTTCATGAAGAGTAGGGATTTCTCCTACTTGCTTTACGATTTCATTTTCTTCGGGCGTTTTTCCTTTTGGTACGCTATGGTGAGGAAGGTTGGGCAGTGTTACTAGCATCTCATGGAGATGGCTATCGAGTTGTTGTAATGAGTTGGTAAGTGTTTTGGTTTGTTCTTTCCATTGAGCTACTTGTGCTTTGAGCGATTCGGCTAGTTCTTTTTCTCCAGCTGCCATGTGTTTGCCGATCGCTTTAGATGCAGCATTAATTTGAGATAAAATCTCGTCATTCTCAACTTGTTTTTTACGCTTATCCTCATCCAGAGAAAGTATTTGATCAACTATTTCTGAGGCATTATGGACGTGTTTGACCAATAGGCGTTCTACGACAAAATTGCGTTGAGTACGTAGGATTTGTAATTGTAGCATAGTGAAGTAGCTCTTAGTTTTGGCGCAAAAGTATATCTTTCGGGGGAGATACTAGTGCGTAAGTTTAAAAATTACTTGACTAGGTTGTATACTCATTTTGATCTCTAAAAGTTGCCGTTTTGCTGATATCAAAGTATTTTCATCCAAAATTCAAAAAACATGAGACATCTAATTAGCGCTTATTTGATCATAATTCTAACACTAATAGCAGGGTGCGATAAATCGACTAAGTCCAATTTGCCTTCAGTTGATTTTACCATATCTCTGTATCCTAATCCATGCAAAGAGTATTGTACTATCACTAGTTCGTATACAAGTGGAAATAAATACACATTAAGCCTGATGGATACAAATGGGGTTGAGAGTTTGAAAATATACCATGTTGCATTGCCCTACAAACTCAGTGTAAAAGCCTTGTCTGGGGGGACTTATATACTCAGTTTGAGGGCTGGTAGCGAAGTTCATACACAAAAACTAAGTATAGTAAAGTAAAGGTATGAAATACGACAAAGTCGCTTAAAAAGTTATATGTAGCATCCTAAGCGTAACTAATAATTTTGTAATAAGGTATATCTGAAAAAATCCTATATGCAAGGTATATTACAGAGTTATGATCATTTGATAAGCAAGACCTATCTTCGCTCCATGTCACAAGAAGCCGTTATACAAACAGTTGGCCTCACCAAATATTTTCATGACCCAACTACTGTCAAAGTGCTTGATGGAGTAAATATAAGAGTCAACAAAGGGGAGTTTGTATCTGTCGTAGGAAAATCCGGCTGTGGTAAATCGACCTTATTGTACATATTGTCTACAATGGATACCGATTATGAGGGACAATTGTTGTTGTGTGGAGAGTCCATGACCGGCAAAAAGGAAGTAGAGTTAGCAAGGGTTCGAAATGAGAAAATTGGATTTGTGTTTCAGTTTCATTATTTGTTGCAAGAGTTTACGGTACTCAAAAATGTGATGTTGCCGGCGATCAAATTAGGGAAATATTCAACCAAAGTGATTGAGCAGCATGCTTTAGAAAAATTACATTTATTAGGCATAGAGTCTGAAGCAAACAAAATGCCCAATCAGCTATCCGGAGGACAAAAACAACGAGTGGCTATTGCCCGCTCATTGATAAATAATCCGGAAATCATAATGGCCGATGAGCCAACAGGAAATTTGGATAAAAAAAATACAGAAATTGTTTTTGAAATCTTCAAAGAATTAGCACACACCTATCATCAAACCTTGCTTATAGTTACCCATGATCAAGAGTTTGCCAACAATACCCATCGAATAATCACGATGGAGGATGGTAAAGTAGTGAGCGTATAAGCATCAATCGATTATCGAGTACTGCGTCCTACAAAATTTAAGTTGCGGGTATAGCTACCATAAAGTATAGAGTCAATCGTTGCATCATTAAAAGGAATACTACGAACAATGGACCCTCTAGTGGATAAAAATCCAATCACATCCTCCCCGGTAAGGTTAGTGAAATTGGGTTTGATTTGATCAAAAGTGATGCCGGATTGAGCAGAATTGATATCGATATAGGTTTTCAATACACTACCTCCTGCTGTAATAATTAATTCTGGAGTATCGATGTAGCGAGAGATAAAATTAGGTGCAGCTGTCACTTCAGAGTTAAGAACTCTGAAAAAATCTTCGGGAGAAATTGTGGCAAAATTATTAGCAGAAGCAGAGATATTGGAGCTTAACAGCAAATCTTTAAACTTATAATCTGTTTTTAGGGTATTGGTATTTTTTTCTTCATACCACACTCTGATACGCACATCATATACTGCAGCATTGTCCGGGCCTCCCCATCGTACATCCTGAGGGCGTCCTGCATCATTAAACATTAGTCGGCTTGTAGTAGGGCCAAAGGGATTAACAAAAGGAACTATTAAGTAGAAAACACTATTGCCAACCGGGATAATGTCGGTGGTGCCGGTAATTTCCTTACCTGTTTCGGAGTTCTTGATAAGAAGTTTGTATTGACGGGTAGGATTCAGTGTGCCTTTGTGTTTATAGGCATAATTGGGTGAACTGACAAATGTGCCGGAATCTTTTTCAAAACCTTCCAGATTGGCGTCCACTTTCGTTAAGGTAAAGGTGTTCACTACATTGCCATTGTTCAATTCTTGCAATTTCACCTCTAAATTTTTGTAGTACAAAGAATCAGCATTTCGAGCTATCAATAAATTGTCGATGCGATCATCAAAAAAACCTTTGGTGATTTTAATGTAATTGGCCGTGTCTGATGCGGAAAGTAAGGCGTATACAACGGATACTTCCTTGTAGGGGGCGCCGACTTTGAAATCGGGATTACAAGAAGACCAAAAAGCAGCTAGAGCGAGAAATGGCAAAAGTTTATGAAACATAAGTGACAAAAATACAGAATTATCTATGAAAAAATACATTGCAGCCCATCAATAGAGGTCAATGCACAATATATTGCCTTGCATCCTCAAAAACAAATGAATTATTGTAGCTTCGCAAACTCATACGCTTACATCAATGAACTCTTTTGTCCAAACACTCAAGATTGCTTGTGCCACTGCTATAGATTCACTATACCAGAAGCAAATAGAACCTAATGCTATTCTAGTCAATGAAACTAAAACGGATTTTCGAGGTGATTACACTGTTGTCACCTTCGCATTGAGCAAATTAGCCGCTAAAAAACCAGACGAAATAGGGGAGGATCTTGGCCAATACCTTTGTCAGCATTTTGAGTGGGCGCAAGATTATAATGTAGTTAAAGGGTTTCTGAATATTAGCTTTACAGACGCTTTTTATAAAAGTTACCTACAAGAAGCACAAGCCCGTGAATCATTATTGCCTATCTCAAAAACGGGGAAAAAAGTGATGGTGGAATATTCATCTCCCAATACCAATAAACCACTCCATTTTGGACATATGCGTAACATCTTTTTGGGGGCTGCTATGTGTTCTATATTGGAAGCTGCTGGCAATGAAGTAGTCAAAGCAAATCTAATCAATGACAGAGGTATTCATATCTGTAAGAGTATGATAGCCTGGCAGCTTTTTGCGGATGGCGCTACTCCACAGAGTACCGGTGTAAAGGGCGACCATCTGGTAGGAGATTACTATGTAAAGTATAACACAGAGTACAAACGCCAGGTAGAACTCTTAGTCCAAGAAGGCGCGGATCAAGCTGAGGCGGAGAAGAAGGCTCCCATCCTATTGCAAGCGCAAGAACTCTTGCGAAAATGGGAGGCAGGTGATGCTGAAGTGCTGACATTGTGGAGGCAGATGAATAGTTGGGTGTATGATGGATTCTTTGATACCTACAAAAAGATGGGAATTGAGTTTGATAAAATGTATTACGAAAGTGAAACGTACCTGTCAGGAAGAGACATCGTAATGAAAGGCCTAAAAAATGGTGTTTTGTATCAAAAAGAGGATGGCTCAGTTTGGATCGATCTTACACAAGAAGGACTAGATCACAAATTATTACTACGGGGCGATGGCACCTCTGTGTATATGACACAAGATATCGGTACTGCTGTGTTGAAATACAACGATTACGGTATGAATACTTCTGTGTATGTCATAGGCGATGAGCAGAACTATCATATGCAAGTACTGAAGTGGATACTAACAAAACTAAAGGAGCCATGTGCTGATGGAATCTATCACTTATCCTATGGTATGGTAGAATTGCCTACAGGCCGAATGAAAAGTAGAGAAGGTACTGTAGTGGATGCAGATGATATGCTTGCAGAGATGATTCAAATGGCGAAGCAGAATACAGAAGAGTTAGGAAAAGTAGAGGGATTCAGCGAGCAGGAGTTGTCTCAGCTCTATGCTACCTTAGGCATTGGTGCTTTGAAGTTTTACCTATTGCGTGTAGATCCCAAAAAGAAAATGGTATTTAATCCACAAGAGAGTATCGATTTTCATGGATTTACCGGCCCATTCATACAGTACTGTCATGCTCGCATTCAGTCTATATTAAGAAAAGCAAATGATATAGAAAAAGTAAGTTACGATCATTATGAGCTTACGCCCGATGAAAGACAACTACTCAAACAGTCAGAGCAGTTTGAAACGATGCTTGTAGAAGCTGCCAACAGCTATGACCCCTCCATACTGTGTCAATACCTCTATCAACTAGCCAAAGCATACAATAGTTTTTTGGTTAATCATTCTGTATGGAAGGCAGACAATGAAGAAGCACGCTCCTTCAGGCTACATTTATCTATTGTCGTAAAACGAATTTTAGCACAAGGCTTGCAGCTCCTTGGTATCCACGCGCCAGACAGAATGTAGTTTTATTTCACATTACTTTAACGGGGAAAGCTTCTTTACAACTACTAAATTTGTCCTCCCTATAAATGGACGTATCATAGTGTTTATTAGATATCTGTTGCTACTCTTTTTGGTTTTACCTGCACGTGTTGTATCTGCACAAGAAATCATTTTTTCTGCACAGGCAGCTGCACGAAAAGTTGGTTTGCACGATCCATTTGAATTTCAGTTTTCTATCAAAAATGCCAGAGAGATTACTTCGTTTAACCCACCAAACTTGAATGATTTTCAAATACTCAGTGGACCCAACAAGAATATACGGTACATCGATAATATGTACGGAGAGCGAACCATATCATTCGATTTGACCTATGTATTGAAAGCAAAAAAAACAGGTTCAATCACAATTGGTCCTGCCTTGGCAGAAGTAGATGGTCATAAAGTACGCTCAAATCAAGTTTCGATTGATGTGATCAAGGGCAGTGTCATAGATCAGCAAGTCAAAAAAAGACAACAGCAAGACCCCTTTGCATACACTGATCCATTTGACGACCCCTTTTTTGCGGATCCATTTGGCGAAGATCCCTTCGAATTATTGAGAAAGCAACAGCAACGTATGCAGCAGCTAATGCAGCGGCATATGCAAGGGGATGCGGCACCTCGTGCTTCGTCGCCTTCGGTACAAGTGCCAATAACTAAATCAGATATACACAAGCATATATTTCTTCAGGTTGAAGCCGACAAACGTAATGTTTACCTAGGTGAGCAGATCAATGTAAGTTATAAACTCTACACCAGAGTGCCTATGGAAA
The DNA here is from genome assembly GCA_036846185.1 of Chitinophagaceae bacterium. GTDB lineage: Bacteria > Bacteroidota > Bacteroidia > Chitinophagales > Chitinophagaceae > OLB11. The sequence continues at coordinate 11,820 of DAIUCL010000015.1, read as the reverse complement.
TGAATATTACCAAGCATCCCTCACTACTAGGATTTTGGAGTCAGGACTTTGCTATCCCTAACCCTCCACAGCCAGTCAAAGAAGTATACCAAGGTAAAGAATACCAGGTATTTGAGATAAAACGAACGGCACTTTTTCCCACACAAAGTGGTAAACTTACCCTCGACGCGGCCAAAGCAGAAGGGAAAGTACGTATCTACAAACATCGAAAAAATCAATCAGCCAATGATCCGTTCTTTGACTCGTTTTTTGGTTCATTACTCCTCTCAGACCCTACTTTTGGTGATGTGTTTTCCGAAATGGATTATGAAGATATTACCTTGGCACTTTCATCACAGCCCATCGAAATACAAGTCAATGAGCTACCCTTGAATCAAAAACCTGCATCATTCAAAGGCGCAGTAGGTAAATACCAATTGGATTCGTACATCAATGATTCCGAAATTACTACCGATGATGTAGCTACTATCAGACTACGGGTCAGTGGCACCGGTAATCTCAAGCTCATTGGAGTACCCGAATTAAAAGTACCGGAGCAGCTACAGCCTTTCGATCCTACCTACATCGATTCTATTACCTCACGTCACAATATTATTGCAGGATACAAAGAGTTTACCTACACCTATAGCACTTCCGCACCGGGTACCTACACCATACCACCGGGCGAGTTTAGCTATTTTGATCCGGAGCAAAAATCCTATCATACCCTTACTACCCCCCCCTACACCCTACACGTACTCCCCGGTGAATCTAATACGACAGCCAAAAAAAAATTACCAACCGATATACACGACATAGAATCTGATGCCGTTACCTTACACAAAAGTCATGGCAAGCCACTGCCATTTTCGCCACTCTATTGGTCAGGATTTCTATTGCCTGTTCTCGTCTACATGGGGCTTATCGCATCACGTCGCTCACTGCTCCATCGTACGCAAAATATGGCTTTGTATCGCAACAGACACGCAGATAAAATAGCACTCAAACGACTCGAAACAGCCAACAAGTATCTTCGACAAAATCAACAAAATCTTTTTTATGAAGAAGTATCCAAAGCACTATGGCTCTATCTCAGCGATAAATTACATCTACCCCTATCATCCCTCTCCAAAGAAGTAGCCTCTATAGGACTACAACAAAAAAAGGTAGATGCTGCGCTGCTACATGAGTGGCAGCGCCTCACCGGCGAATGCGAAATGGCTCTCTACACACCCGACAAAGGGACCCTACAAATGCATCAAGTATATGCTGATACACTCAAGCTTATAGGACAACTCGAAACAGCATTATCATGATACAGAAACTCACTTCACTCATCGTACTATTGCTGTGCAACGTTCACTTGCAAGCCGAAAACAACTTAATGTTCGAAAAAGCGAATCAGCTCTACCGAAATGGCGATTATGAGCTAGCCTCAGAGCAATACCAAATGCTCATAGACGATGGCTATTGCCACTCCATGCTCTTCTACAATGCCGGCAATGCGTACTTTAGAACAGCCAAAATAGGACGTGCAATAAGTGCCTATCGAACCGCACTCTCCCGGAAATCGCACACCGCTATCGAAGAAAATTTGGAGATTGCTCGGCAGAAAGTAAAAGAGCCTATAAAATCATATCCCGAATTGCAGCTTATTCAATTATGGCGTCGCTTCTGCTCGCTGCTCAGTCTTAGTGGATGGTCAGTCTTAGCCTTGATGATGTTTATGACTGCCATGGCTATACAGTCTATCCTTCTATTTCGAAAAGCCTTACCAACTGTTTTTCTCAAAATTCGACTATTTGCCTTCTCCCTCAGTTTATTTTTCATAGGGTGCATGAGCTATTCCTATTACCACCAATATATTCATTATCCGATCGTGATAATTGACACCAAAACCCCCTTTGAGTCGAAGAGTAATACCGATAGGCAATGGCTGCACGATGGTATCGAGGCCATCTTTTTGCAGCACACGGCTAAGGGCGATTTGATACGTTTGCCCAACGGTGACCAAGGCTATATAGCCAAGGATACCTACATCAAAGTGATACCCTAAACGATCTCCCATAATGAGCAGAGAAAATAATGAAATATGGGCGGCAGACACGCTATCCGCTTCAAGTCCTCGTGAGGGAGACTGTGCTGCCAAGTCGTGGAGGTGGCTACGTTCCTCCGCCCCTCCACTCCCGGCATCACTAGCCTCCCTCACTGTGGGCTTTTCCGCTCCTATCGTTGCCGCGCGTGCTGCCCAATATTGAATAAGTCGACGAAAACTAGCCTTGGGCGCAGCGGCATCCTGCCCCCATTCCATACACTATGTAGCATACTACACATATCATGGGGGCAGATACAGCGTAGCACAAGAAGTAGGTGAAGAGCATACTCAGATGAGCTCCCCCCCAAAAAAAATAATAAAAAAAAGATTGGGAGTATCCCTTACAAATCAAATTTAATACCCTGAGCCAGAGGTAGCTGGGTGCTGTAATTGATCGTATTCGTCTGGCGGCGCATGTAGATTTTCCAGGCATCGGAGCCACTCTCACGACCACCGCCCGTTTCTTTCTCCCCACCAAAGGCGCCACCTATTTCGGCACCACTGGTACCGATATTGATATTGGCAATACCACAGTCGCTACCTGCTTGCGATAAGAAGAGTTCAACTTCGCGCATATTGAGCGTCATCATCGCCGACGAAAGCCCTTGGGGTACGGCATTTTGCATAGCTATAGCTTCTTCTATCTTTTTGTACTTCATGATGTAAAGGATGGGCGCGAAGGTCTCGTGCTGTACGATTTGAAAACTATTTTGGGCTTCGATCACACAGGGTTTTACATAGCATCCACTTTCATAGCCTTTGCCTTGCAGTACACCACCTTCCACAAGTATTTTTCCACCTTCTTCTATTGCTTTTTGAATTGCATTTTCGTATTGAGTCACGGCCTCTTTGTCGATAAGGGGGCCTATGTGATTTTTACTATCGAGGGGGTTGCCGATACGGAGTTGCTGATAGGCATTCACCAGCTTACCGACAAATTTTTTGTACACTTTTTCATGAATGATAAGTCGGCGTGTGCTGGTGCATCGCTGACCGGCAGTACCTACAGCTCCAAATACAGCACCAATCAGAGCCATATCTAAGTCGGCATGCTCAGAGATGATGATGGCATTATTGCCACCTAGCTCTAATAAGCTGCGGCCCAAGCGCCCTGCTACAGCCGCTGCCACCGCTTTGCCCATGCGTGTGCTACCGGTAGCAGAAACGAGGGGCACCCGTGTATCGTGGCTCATCCATTCGCCCAGTTCTCTACCCCCTTGTACCAGGCAGCTTACGCCCTCCGGTACATTGTTTTTGGCAAATACTTTGGAGATAATATGTTGGCAAGCAATACCACATAAGGGGGCTTTTTCGGAAGGTTTCCATATACATACATCACCACATACCCATGCCAGCATAGTATTCCAGCTCCATACAGCCACCGGAAAGTTGAAGGCAGAGATAATGCCTACGATACCCAAAGGGTGATACTGCTCATACATACGATGTCCGGGACGTTCGCTGTGCATAGTGAGTCCGTAAAGCTGACGGCTGAGACCTACTGCAAAGTCGCAGATATCAATCATTTCTTGTACCTCTCCAAGTCCTTCTTGAAGACTTTTGCCCATTTCGTAACTCACCAGTTCGCCAAGGGCTTGTTTGTATTTTCGCAGCTCATCACCGATCTGACGCACGATTTCGCCACGTTTGGGTGCCGGTAGCATACGCCAGCTTTCAAATGCTTTGCTCGCAGCTTGTATGGTTTGGTTGTATTCTTTTTGTGTGGTAGAGTATACCGATGCAATCAGTTTGCCATCTACCGGCGAGTAGCTTTCGATAATTTCAGATTTGCTGTGGTGCCATTTTTGGCCGGTAGAAGTACTCGGATTGAGCTTTGCAATACCGAGTTGTTTAAGGACTTTTTGCATAATAAGGATATCTGGGAGCAAAATTAGTCTTAAATCATCTACAACTAAAAAAAAATAGGATTTTTACTAACGAATCTCACATGAGGAGCGTAATAGTTGTGAAAAAATGAATCAGAATTGTATCTTTCCATACCAAATAATCAAGTAGGCTACTCAGAGAGCCCTTCTTTAATAAAAGTAAAGGTATCTGAAAGTATACGTAAAAAGGATGACTATACATTGGTGACGACAGAAATCATAGAGGGATGCCTACAGAATGACCGTAAATGTCAGCGTATGTTGTATGAATTTTGCTATCCTATATTGATGAAAGTATGCTATCGATACACCAATAATAAAGAGGAGGCTACCGAAACGATGAACATCTGCTTTATGAAGGTACTTAAAAGTTTAACTTCCTTGTCTGATATCAATAGTATTGGTGGCTGGGTAAAACAAATTGGGGTCTATACCGCCATAGACCAATACCGCTCAAAGAAAAGGTATCAGAACAGAACTAGCCTGAGTATAGATACGGAATACTCGGCAGTACAGCAGACACATGCAGGCCTTGACTTTACAGAAAGTAAAATGGATAGCAAACAAATCATTCAAGCCTTACAGGAATTGCCTTCTCCCACCAGAGAAGTAATGAATATGTTTGCCATAGATGGTTTTAGTCATAAAGAGATAGCCGTAAAACTAGATTTGAGCGAAGAAGCCTCTCGATGGCACCTTCACAAGGCACGTAAATTAATGACCGAAAAATTACAAGAATTACATTATTATATAAACAAATCAAAACATGCACAACGAAAATAATCCGCTAGATGAGCTGTTGCGCCGAAAAGTAGATGAGGCGGAGTTTTCTTTTGAAGAGAAGGATTGGGAGTCTATGTCCAAACTTCTGGATGAAGAAAATAAAAAACCTTCAAGTCATTTGGCAAAAAAATGGTTGGCCCTATTGGTGGGATTCATCGTATTGAGTGTTACGAGTTATTTCGCAATGAAAGAAAAGTCTCCTTCACAATCTTCGCATACATCGGTAGCGCTTCATAATACGGAGGCAGATACAGATAGTACAAAATCAGTACCTTATACTACTACATATGATAGAAGCACTACACCACAGATATCAGAAAATCATCCAAAAAACAACAGAACAAAAAATGTTACTAAAGTAAAAAAAACATCTACGTTATCAGTTGAGAATCCTATCGCTTCAAAATCAAGTATCGCAGATGAGCAAAATGTCGGAGACTTAGCATTAGCTCAAGAAAGTGAATCCGGAATAAAATCAACTACTACGTCAAATGAAATCATTACAGCCAATAGCGGCGCTGTAACATCACAGTCAAAAAAATCTAAAAACAGGAAACGATCAACCAAAGCTATTGCAAGCAAGAATACATCAATTAACCAGAAAACAGCTAAATCTCCGAATGAAGCTGATTACAGAAATACACAAATTGCAGATAAGTTAGCCAATCATCAAGATAAACACAGTATGCCGCTAAAAGAGGTATTGGGTAAAAAAGTGATAGCAAAAGATACCCAAATTCTCTACCGTGCCCTCATGACTGCCGACGAGATGAAAAACTATAATCCTCGCTACAGAGAAGATTTGATAAACTACAAAGCGACCTATGCCGAGTCGATTACAGTAGTTACCTACAAGCCTGTCCAGGCCAACTCTCTGCTGTCAGATACGATAAAGTCCGAGATTTTAGATTCTAACCAAAAGAGTAACAGTTCGACCTACAATATGTTTTTTGCCGGTGGACTAATGTTTTACAAAGGATTTATGGGTAATATACAAAATGGAAGAGCATTCAGTACATCGCCCTATATCATGTTGGGGGTAGAACGAAGCCTGACCAGACGGATTACGATGGCCGCACAGATAGGATTTACCAGCTTTAACGGGCTCAATACGTTGAAGAATTACACGAGCTACCAGTACGGATTTGGCGTGGATTCTAATGTGGTCGAAATTCAGCACCAACGACTCATTCAAGTATTATTTCCCATTAGTATACGTTATCAGTTATCACCATCACATCAAGTATTAATGACTGCCGGAATCTCATATCATCCTGATGTGCAAAGTAATGTTCGCAAGCAGGCCACAACTGTATCTAATCAGTGGGGATATATGCAGGGTATTTCCTCCTCAGATGCTTTTCTTCAGATAGGTTATTTGTGGAATATCGACAGTCGCTTTGGAGTACAAGCCATTTATCATCAGGGTGTGAGAGATATCACCAGCAACAACTATTTTTCTAAAAATCAAAATGATAAGCTGAGTGGCTTCAGCTTAGGTTTTCGTTACAATTTTAAACGCTAATCCATGAGGTGTTATCAATATCAAATATACTTGTGCTGTTTTATATCGTGCTTGTTTTTGCTGGCTTGCAAAAAGGCCGATGTGACATTGCTCCCCTCAGATTCTCCCGTTTTTTATTTTGAAGGTATTATCGGTCAAGAGAATAAATCACTCATAGCTGGAGTGGAAAACACCTATATGCATACCTCTTATTGGCAGGATACTAAAAATATCTATAACCTCTCAGGTACTTTTGCCTCTGCCAATTGTGATACTTGTGAAGAAAGTCTGAGCTTTGTGTTTAGAGATGCATTGGCAACACAAACTGCAAGTTTGTCTACCACCTTAGATCAGTTATTTTTTGATAAAACATTTACTAGATATTCACTGGATACTACTGAGCTTGTCATCAACAAAGAAGTGTTTGAATTTTTCCCTTCTACCACTGATCCTATTACATCGCTCCAGTGGAGCTTTGAACCAGGTCAACAATCCAACAAAGTAAACCCACAATATTATTTTTCAACTTCAGGTGTCAAAAATATTAAACTAAAAATAGTGCAAAATGGTTCTGTAGATTCTGCCATTTTGCCAATAGATGTTAGCTCAGGAAGTACATGTCGCACCCAATTTTATTATACAACAGGTTCACAAAATAATGTAGTGTTCAGAGCAAACAATTCAAGCTTTGCCAATTATCAATGGGATTTTGGAGATGGACAATTTGGAGATGGGCAAAATGTATCTCATACCTATGCATCGCCTGGAATTTATACGATTAAAATGACGGCTAGTTTGGGGGGATGTGAATCAATATTTATGCAAAAAATCAATACCATGACTACCCCTTGGGTCAACCCGAGTTTTTATTACACTACCCATTCCGAAAAAATTATTGAGAGAAATCAAAGACTTAACACGAATACGTGTATCATAACTTATCGAAATAATGGTAAAACTTATATTTCCTACAAAAATATCCCAACGCTAGACCAACACCGGGAGAATGTAATCACCACTCGCGAATTTGAACTGTACAATGTTAATAAACAAGGCCAGCAAACGGTCAAACTAAAAGCAGAGCTGGACACCTATCTGTATAATATATCGAACCCAATCGATTCAGTTCGTATCAAATCGAACCGACTCATGCTAGCTGTAGCTTATCCTAATTAATCTTTGCCATTAGCTAATTTGATAAAAAATTAGTGAATTATTTCTTTTACATTTGTTATGTTAAATTGTGTATATGTCTCTGAATCAGACTATAGTAAACGATTTTTGTGACCGATGGATTGATACTTGGAACAATGGGAATATCGATGATTTTTTGGAATTGTTAGTGGAGGATACAGAACTCGTTTCGACTCTAGCACTTCGACTTATACCAGAAAGTAATGGTTGTCTGAAAGGAAAGCAGATACTTCGCATATATTGGGCCATGGTGAAAGATAAAATACCCGATTTTAAATTTAAGTTGATCAGGACAGAATTTTTTGAAGATAAAATTATTATACACTATCAGACCATTTCCGAACGAGTAAAAGCAATAGCCATTTTTACGGTTAGGGATGATTTAAAAGTTTCCAAAACAGAAGTAAGTTATGTATAAATGATAACTTAACTTTGACCATGAAAAACCTACATCAATGCGAAATATCTGCTTCGTGATCCTTTTGCTGTTTACAGGAATTCTTTTAAGAGCTCAATCCAATAAAAAAAGAACTCCCGAAGAAAAAGCTCAATACTACACCAAAGAACTTGCTGAGCAAGTACCCATCGATAGTATTCAGTTTCGTCAAATATATGAAATTAATTTACAGGTCAGTAATCGATTCGATTCCTTGTATGCTACCAAACCCGACGAAATAGTACGTCGCAAAGCAACAGGTTTTATACTTAGAAGCAGAGATAGTAGTTACAGGCAAATCCTCACCAAAAAGCAATTCCTAATCTATGACGATTGGCAACGTGAAAAAAGAGAAATGCGTGAAAAAGAAAAAAAGGATAAAGAAAACTCTAGCGACAATAAAAATTGAACAATGCTCCCACTTTACAGTATTCCCAGAATAAGTGATAGTGAAAATAACAACAACATCACAACTACTATCCGCTGCAACATTACAATCGTTACCTTTTGAATCAAACGCTTACCTAATAGAGAACCCACTAGAGCCGATACTGTGGCCAATAATATATAAGCCCCCTCTTGCTCCCACGATATAGCATACAATCGACTACTATATACACTCAATCGTGACACATCTACTATACAGGCAATCACTACTCCTGTAGCAATGTAGGCCTCCTTCGATAAGCCTATTTTCAACAAAAAAGCACTTCGCAATGCACCTTGATGACCACTCAATCCACCCAAAAATCCACTTAATACACCCCCTACAGCCAAATGCTTTTTAGAGAAATGAGTAGAGTTCAAAACAGGCAAAATTTCAACAAGTGAAAAAATAAGCAGCAAAATGCCAATGACCAATTTTAATGAAACTATTTCGTACTGCATACTGCCAATCTGATACTTAAATAATACATGCTGTAATTCAGACAAGTGCAACAAAAGATACGATCCAAACATAGCCGCAGGTATAGCCGGAAGCCCAAAACGTAATATCGTTTTCTTGTCCGCATGCCGACCCACTAGCCATAGTTTAAAAAGATTATTACAAAAATGGACAATACCCGTAAGTGCAATCGCTACATCAATAGGAAAAAACAACATGAATACAGGCGACAATAAGGTACCAATACCAAACCCTGCAAAAAAAGTAAGGATCGCCACCCCAAAGGAAGCTAAACACACAATAATCCATTCCATAGTATACAATCTACAACGAATATAAAACTAAATTCAAACTAATTTACGAACACGACCACTAATTTGAAACAAAAGATATATTTTCATAAGCCTATTGAATAATTATACACTATGCTTTATTTTTGAACATATGCTAAATGAAATATATGTAGATGCTATCTGGATTACCGTATCCTTCTTTGCAGGCTTACTGGCCAAAAAAATAAATTTACCCGCGCTCACCGGTTTTCTAATTACAGGAATCGTACTCAACGTTTTCGGACTCACTCAAGGTAATATTAGTTCCGTACTCAATACCCTGGCAGATCTTGGTGTTATGCTTCTACTCTTCACCATAGGGTTAAAAATAAAATTAAAGTCACTCATCAAGCGCGAAGTGTGGGTTACTGCCACTCTGCATATGGTATTGTCCATCCTCGCTATCGCTTCCTTTGCCTTTCTGATGAGCTATCTAGGACTACATCACTTCGCCGGATTAAGTCTTCATGCTAGTTTGCTAATTGGTTTTGCTTTGAGTTTTTCCAGTACAGTATTCGTGGTCAAAATACTTGAGGAGAGAGGTGAGATTACCTCCTTTCATGGTAAGATAGCCATCGGTATACTCGTCATACAAGATATCTTCGCCGTCATATTCATGACACTCAGCAATAGCGAATCTCCTTCCCTCTTTGCACTTCTATTACCCCTTTATTTATTTCTCATTCGTAAAGTGCTGTTCTATGTACTAGACCAGTCCGGTCATGGAGAACTGCTTACCATATTTGGATTTTTTGCCACCTTCGTAGCAGGAGCCATGAGTTTCAAAATAGTTGGTCTCAAGCCCGATTTAGGTGCACTCACCGTAGGTATGTTGCTCGTATCACATCCCAAAGCAGAAGAGCTCTACGATCGCATGATGAACTATAAAGATTTCTTTCTGGTTGCATTCTTCATTTCTATAGGGCTCACCGGAATTCCCACACTTAGTATGGTTAGTATCGCACTTTTACTCCTCCTATTCGTGGTAGTCAAAGGAGGCTTGTTTGTATACATTTTTTCCTTCTTCAATATCCGAGCCCGCACCTCTTTCCTTACTTCCATGAGCCTTGCCAATTTCAGCGAATTCGGACTCATCACCATGTTCGTAGGGCAGAAGCAAGGTATTATCTCACAAGAGTGGCTGCTCATAGCCGCGGTATTAATGTCTCTGTCCTTCTTCGTATCCTCCCCCGTCAATGCCAATGCTCACCTGCTCTTCGATCGATTCAAAAAAACGATCATGCTGCTCAACAGAGGAAAAAATTGTGTCGATACCGAAACCGTATTTTTAGGCGAAGCCCATTACCTCATCATCGGTATGGGTAGCCTCGGTAAGCCCGCCTATCATTACTTCCAAGAGCAGTTCCCCGGCAAAGTTCTAGGACTAGACTATAGCCACGATAAAGTGGATCAACTCAAAAAGGAAGGCCTCAACGTAGCCTGGGGCGATTCCACCAATATCGTATTTTGGGAAAATGCCGATCTCTCTAAGATCAAAACAGTGATGCTTGCTATGAGCGACTTCAACTCAAACAATAACTCTCTCAAAGAAATAATCAAACTGAAAAATCGCCAATTCAAAGTCGGTACCATCTCACATTACGACGACGAAAGAAAATACTACCTCGATAAAGGGGTCGACTTCGTATACGACTACAAAAATAATTTGGGTGAAGACTTTGCAGAGCAACTCGTCAAAAAAGTTCTGATATAAAAATACAAAAAATAGGGAGCGCATCGACATAGCATCCTTCAGCCATCTTCCCGCCATTCGCTCCTATCTCTCCCCGCCCTGAAGGCAGGGGAGAGGATATCCACTCCTGTCGGGGCTACATTTCATCGTCCGATTCAGCGATGTAGCCATCTCTGGGTAACATACAGATCAATGCTAAATATACTATGGATTCAATCGCAACTTGCGCCAATCATTCTCATGCAGGCGCTCATACAAAATACGATCATGCATTCGATTCGCCCTGCCCTGCCAATACTCTATTCGTTCCGCTTTGATCGCATAGCCCCCCCAATGAGGCGGACAAGGAATCACACTATCCATATAGCGAGCTCTTAACTCCGCAAAACGCTGCTCTAACTCTCCTCTATGCTTCATTACTTCACTCTGATGCGACGCCCATGCCCCTAGCTGGCTCTCCACCGGACGCGATTGAAAATAAGCTGCGGAGTCCTCCGCACTTATTTTATCTACTCGCCCCTCTATGCGCACCTGGCGTTGAAGCTCCACCCAATAAATGGTTGCGGCCACATAGGGATTTTGACTCATCTCCTGCCCCTTATGACTCAGATAATTCGTAAAAAAAACAAAACGATCCAGCTCCAAACCCTTCAGAAGTACAATGCGGTTGTGAGGCTTTCCCTCCGCATCCACTGTGGCCAATGCCATAGCATTCACATCCTCGATCTCCGCCTCTATAGCCTCCTGAAACCACTTTTGAAACTGTAAAATTGGATCGTCAAACGTATCCTCCTCTTTCAGTGAGGCTAATAAATATTCCTGGCGTATGGCTGCTAATTTCTCTGTCATAAAAAAAATTCCCAACAAAGGTAGTTGGGAAAATGATAGTATAAAATAGATAAACTGCAGCGAATGGTAAAGAAACTATTCTTTCAAATAATTTTTCATGACAAATACCAAACCGATAAACATCACAATGATAAAAAACCACCAAGTATAATAACCTACATGATTGACTAATTCGAAAATGGA
>DAIUCL010000014.1:0-29351 GCA_036846185.1 Chitinophagaceae bacterium | reverse complement strand
TAAGAATATCGTTCAAAGGTAAAAGTATTGCCCATGAACAATTTTACAACGAAACACTTTATTTCAGATTTATCCTTGAACAGTGAAGACAACTACGAAATTTTGGCAAATGATGAAATAATAAAAGAACTTTTGGCACTTCAAAAGGTAGAATCTACGATTAGAAATTATGAATTGAAGCCTGGTAAAAGAGTTATTGACTCAATCTTACAACGCTGTCGAATCATAGAAGATAATGATATGTGAAGTTTTATGTCGAAGAATTGAATATTACAGCTATTGTAAAATATCAATTATAACACCTCTGAGTGTTCCGGAGGTATAATCTGTAATTTGAACTGTGACATAAGTATTTTTTTCGGCATTTTGCTTGGGGAAAATGACCATTTTGTTTGTGTCTGTTCTTCCACAGTATTCTTCCTTATTTTTTTTGGAGGGTCCCTCTACAAGGACTTTATGTATTGAACCTACTTGGGCTTTGTTTATTTCCAAACTTTGTTTTCTATGCAGTTCGATAATTTCGTTCAACCTCTGCTGTTTTACGTCATTAGGTACATCGTCTTGATACCTGCGAGCGGCTAATGTACCCGGACGCTCGCTGTATGCAAACATATAAGCCAAATCATAATTGCTGTAATGCATTACAGCAAGGGTTTCTTGATGGTCCTCTTCGGTTTCGGTACAGAAACCGGTGATGATGTCTGTACTGATTGCACAACCCGGCAGTATCTGCCTGATTCTATCTACTTTGTGCATATACCACTCTTTGGTATAAGTTCTATTCATTAGTTGCAACACTCTTGTACTACCACTCTGTAATGGTAGATGGATATATTTGCATATATTTTCGTACCGCGACATGGCATATAACACATCATCTGTAATGTCTTTAGGATGTGATGTACTAAAGCGAATACGCATATCAGGATGTACTTGAGCTGTGAGCTCTAATAAGTGTGCAAAATCTACCACTTCATTTTGTCCCGGATGTTCCCATCGATAACTATCTACATTTTGACCTAACAAAGTGACCTCTCGATATCCTCGATCATACAAATCTCTCACTTCGGCCACAATAGAGTAGGCATCTCTGCTGCGCTCCCTACCTCGTGTAAATGGCACCACACAAAAACTGCACATATTGTTACACCCCCTCATGATACTCACAAATCCGCTTACGCCATTTTGGTCGAGTCTGATGGGGCTGATATCAGCATAAGTTTCTTCGCGGCTCAGCAAAACATTAACCGCTTTCTGCCCTCCTTCGGCTTCATCAACCAAAAACGGCAAGGATCTATACGCATCGGGGCCCACTACTATGTCTACTAATTTTTCTTGTTCGAGCAATTTATCTTTTAATCGCTCTGCCATACATCCCAAAACCCCTACTAGTAATTTCTTATTTCTTTCTTTGAGTCCTTTGAAATGGACTAATCGATTTCTAACTGTTTGTTCTGCCTTTTCACGTATAGAACAAGTGTTAAGGAGTATAAGTTGCGCTTCTTCAATATTTTGTGTAGCACCAAATCCTTTTTCATTGAGAATAGATGCTACGATTTCACTGTCATTGAAATTCATAGCACAGCCATAGCTTTCTATGTAAAATTTTTTATCCGCTTCCTTATTGATAGCTGATGAATAAGCAGAGCCTTGTATGGATTCGTCGATCACTTTGGGTTCTAATTCCAACATAGTTTTGTATTCAGATTTTTGCAAAGATACCAAATTGTAGAGATGCTTCTCACATCTTTGCTGAAACCATAATTTTGAGAGATATATAATAGCTTTTCCATGTAAAAATCTTATAAAAGTCAGCGTAAGAGTTTTCGTCTATAATTCTCCTAAAATACGTTTTTGATAATATTTATTTCTCAACCACTGGTTACCTTTATGTGTAATCCAGGCAGATGCTACCCCTACTATGGCGCCGGCGAGTACGTCGCTGGGATAATGAGCCCCCAAATGCATCCTAGAATAAGCTACCCCCCCTGCCCATAAAAAGGAAGGTGCTATGACATACCACTTTGGGTAGCAAAAACTGAGTGAGGATGCAGTCACAAAGGCATTGGATGTGTGACCGGATGGAAAAGATAAATATTTGTCTATTTCTTTTGTGTCGATAAAAGAATAACTGGTAGCAGGACGGGGTCTATTGACTATTTTTTTTAACGCATAGGTAGAAGCCGTATTGACAAAGAGTGCTGCACATAGCTGAATTCCATGCGCCTTATATGAAGAATCCTTAGCGAGGAATCCATATACAGCAACTGACAGTGGAGCTGCTATACCTACTATATACTCTGCATCCGAAACAAATTCCATAGGTCTATCCAGCGATTTATTTCTGTTTACATTCCATTTACGCAATAAATCGATGTCCATATTTTGAGAAAAAGATGGGCTATTGTACAAACAGATTATACACAAAATTAAAAATCTATAGCATGTATTCATTTCAAACATATTTGTGAGTGTAACTTTACAACTGATGCGAAAATACATTGTTTATGGTTTGTTTGTGTTGATAAGCACCCTCAGCCTTCTTCAATGCAGAGATAAACCAAACGTTGAGTATCTCAATATTGAAGATGACACCGCACAATATGTGGGTATGGAAGCTTGCAAAACCTGCCACGCTCCAATATATGAATCCTTTATGCAAACCGGTATGGGACAGAGCTGGGGGCTTGCCAATAAGGCGAAGTCGCTAGCCGATTTTAATCCACAAAAAGCTCATGTCTACGACACAGCACTTGACCTACATTATATACCCTATTTGCTAGATGATATTATACATATCAAAGAATTTAGACTCGCCGGCAAGGATACCGTTCACATGCGTATTGAAAAAATGGACTACGTTGTGGGGAGTGGACAACACACCAACTCTCATTTGTTCGCCTCTAATGGCTATTTACACCAAGCTCCCATTACTTACTACACCCAAAAAGGTCAATGGGATTTAGCACCAGGTTTTGAAAAAGGACTCAACAGTCGCTTTGAACGAAAAATAGAACCAGAATGTATAACTTGCCACAATGGCTATCCTGAACATATAGCTGGTAGCCTTAACAAATATACCCAAGTCAAATTGGGAATTGACTGCGAACGATGTCATGGGCCGGGAAGTATCCATGTTAACGAAAAAATGAAAGGCACTATCGTCGATACTTCAAAAAGCCCTGATTATAGTATTGTAAACCCAAAACGACTTACAACAGAACAACAAAATAATCTTTGCCAAAGATGTCACCTACAGGGAATTACAGTTTTGAACGACCAAAAAACATTTTTTGACTTCAAACCTAGTCAAAAACTGAGTCAAACCATGAATGTATTTATGCCCAACTATAGTGGTTCTGAACAACACATGATCATGGCTAGTCATGTAGAAAGAATGAAAATGAGCGCCTGCTTTACTGAATCATCAAAGTTGAGTTGTATCAACTGTCACAACCCACACGTGAGTGTAAAATATACTCCACAAGAACAATATATTACGGCCTGTAAAAACTGTCACAATAAACCTAATAGTTGCACCAGTGACAAAATAAGTTACGACAAATCACAAGGAAATTGTATCAAATGCCACATGCCCAAAAATACAAGTATCGATATCCCACACGTTGCCGTTACAGATCATTATATCCGAAGATCCACCATTACAAGTACACAAAAAGAAGAAACGATTCGATTCATTAATATGATTTGTTATAATAATGATAAAACTGATTTTCTGACAAGAGCAAGAGCCTTTTTGGAGTTTTATGAACGCTATGAACCGAGCAATGTATTTTTGGATAGCGCGGCTAATCATCTTCAATCGCACGGACTCAACCAACAGCAATATCATAAAGACATTATTCGACTTTTATTCTTGAGAGGAATGTTTGATGCCATTATTTTAATCGCCCAAAATACATCTCTCGACAAAATATATGATTCCTGGACAGCTTATCGAATAGGCGAAAGCTTCATGAAAAAAGATAGAAATAAAGAAGCAATTCCTTTTCTGAAAAAGGCAGTATCATTATCCCCCTTCGATTTGGATATTCATACAAAACTCGGCCAGGCCTATCTGGCCATTGGAGACCTTAGTTCCGCTTCTGGTACTTTTGAATTTGTACTCAATGAATACCCCAAAAATCAAATAGCTACAGCACAATTGGGGTATATACAAATGCAAAAGAATAAATGGCACGATGCCGAAAAACTACTAAAACAATCAATCCTTCTTAATCCTGACCATACACAAAGTCTTATCAACTTAGCGGTGGTATATTATCAACTGAATCAATGGAAAAAAGTAAAACAAATGCTACTTAGAGCACAAAAACTCAACCCCGACAATTCGCAAATAATCGCCATGCTGCAAGAAATAGAAGGAAAGTAATTTACTCAAAAATACAATAACAACCACTTACAGCTATAATCACCCCCAATGTAGTCAAACCCACCAAAACTAAATCCTGATAATCCGGAAAAATACCCAATAAAGTAAACAAACAACTCAAGAAACCTATTATAGCTCCTGTAATTATCAGTATCACTCCTCGTTGTGAACGCTCTACACGACAACTCTTTTTGTAAGCCATTTTTAGTTCTTCTATCTGAGTATCCACATAACCTCGTTTCAATAAATCCTCAACTATCTTCTCATCTGTATACTTCTGAAATTTCCATTGTCCAAACAGTTGACTCTCTTGTGAAGCATGATTTGTCATAAAGCAGCATTTTAGATTACTAAAATAGGTACTCAAAACATACATGTCAACTTTTTAACATATAAAGAAATTTTTAATGCTTCCTATATTCTAAAATCAACCCCCATTATCAACATACGAGGCATACCCACACGGATTCCCTGAGGACGTCGACTCACTATATACCGTTCATTTGCAATGTTTTTTATGGCAAGATTCAGCATCATGTTTCGCCTCCTGCATTGTCGAAATAGATTCAAATCTACCACCCTATACGCCCCTATCACACCATTTCTTCCATCTGCCGATGCTAATTCCGTATTGAGTACATCTCCATACTGCTTACCCAGTGCAGTCACACTTGCCTGTATACCATATCCCGAGTGTGACTGATATACAACAGAGCTCCCCAACACATATTCTGGTGTATAAGGAGTTTTATTGCCAATAATATTTACCATTTCTTGATTATCCATCACATAGCGATTCCCAGAAAAAGAAGCATCTATCCAAGTCACATTTGCACGCCAATCCAAGATATACTTAGCTTTTAAACTTTTACCAATCTGCCAGTTAAAATTGGCCTCTACTCCTTTATGCAAAGTTGCTCCCCCATTGACTAATCCCGACCCCGTTCCTCCCGACGATTCAGATACGGGTATCACTTGATTGGCAAAGTTCATTGAAAATAATGTAATCTCAGCGGTCATACTCGGATGTATGTGAGAGCGAATTCCCACCTCACTATTCCAGCTCTTTTCAGCATCCAATTGATAGACTTCCCCTTGTTTACTGATAGCATCTTTGATACGAGGAGGTGCAAACCCTCTATGCAATCCGCCAAAAAAGGTTATTCCCTTACCAGGTGTATAATTAAAACCCAAACCGGGCAACAATGCTTGCACCCAATCATTCGACCGAAGAAATGTATCTCGCAACACAGATGCGCCCTGTATCATGAATGTATTTCGATACACCTCTCTTTCAAAGCGATAATGCTCATAACGAACTCCGGCATTGATAGACCATTGTTTGGACAAACTTAATTGATACACCGCATACAGACTCCCTGCCAGGCCATTTCGCTGCTCATCTTCGACTAAAGCCCCCGAAGGTGCTGCTGCAAAACTTCCATTCAAGCGCTGCTCAAGAGCCCACTCCTTCATCACTCTAAACCCTACTGTGAATTCCCCTTCCGCACGGCCTAGTTGATGATTTTGTATCATATTGCTTTGCACTCCTGTCACTCTAAAATCTCTATTTCTATGTGCATTCAAATTTCTCATATATACCGCACCGCCAGCTACGGTTGTATCTCCCCAGATCACACCCGTTTGCTGAGTAGCATGAGCACTACTCGAAAACTCCTGTCGCTGCCAATCTCGGCTTGTTGTATAAGCAAAAGCAGTCGATTGTAGCTTGCAATGTCTACTGAAATCCATCTGATGCGATACACTACCCGCTACACGACGTATATCAAAATGATCATCCGGTGCCATCCGTACAAAATCCTGCCCCCCTCTATCATACATCGTCTGAGTTAAACCCAAATATGTAGCGTTTGACCACTCATTATAATAAGCCAATTTAATTCCTACTGAAGATCGTTCTGAAAATTTGATTTTAATTTTTGAACTCACATCATGTGATCGAAAACCTGCATGGGCCAACTGATCCGCTCTTCTGTACAAATAATTGACGATCCACGACACATTGCCATCCGTCCTGCTGTAAGATAACAAGGTACTTGCAAAACCTCCCGATCCAACCTGCGTACGAATACGAGCACTCGGTTTCAAGCTGGGATTAGCCGTCACAAAATTTATCACTCCACCCACAGTTTGAGGACCATATAGCAACTGCCCACTGCCTTTAAGCACCTCCACCGACGACATCCTCTCTATACTAGGACTGTAATACATCTCCGACTCACCATAAGGATTCAGCGACAGAGGAATACCATCTTCCAATACCAATACATTTCTACTTCTATCCGGATTCAGACCACGTATACTTACATTTAAGCGAAGTCCGCTCCCCTCTTCATCCACCACATGCACACCCGGCAAGCGCCTCAGCACCTCATTAGCCGACACAGGTGCCATTTGCTGCAATTCTCTGCCATGGATCATCTGAAACGAACCCGGAAGCTTTTCCATCAAACCCGTTTTGCGAGTCACTATCTCAATCTGAGGCATCAGCACCCGCTTCACACTATCGACTTTTTCAGCATGCAAATTGTTCCAAGCACAGCATACTATACCCAAAAACATTAACTGTATTTTCATGACACAAAAGTATTCGCCTACCCTCACTCACTATTACCAAATCAGGAATTAAGATTGTGCTATTGGGAAATATAAGGAGCTCATCCGTTGTTCTTCATTCGACCACTTCCCGCTTTCCATTACTATCTCCCCACAGCCACACACCCAAAGCTCCTCGTGGGGAGGATATCCATTTCAATCGGGGCTAAATGTCATCGACATTTTCAATAATCATCTTCTGACAAGCAGCCGCTTTTTACATATCTTTATGGTATATCCTTTATCAGGATACATAGCTTACCCCTATATTTACACTCTAATGCAATTTATACTGTCGTATCCATACTGGTACCTTCTACTATGCACACTACCCGCTATCGGTATCACCTACTTGCTTTACCGCAACAAAAAACACCACTACTCCTCTCCCTCAATATTTTACTTACTCTTCACACTCAGAGCCATAGCATTAAGCCTGGTAGCCATACTTCTACTCAATCCCCTTTTGCGATTCAAAACTACACAAGAAAAAAAACCTTTACTTGTATTACTGCAAGATAACTCCCGATCCATCAAAGAAGCGTTTCGCAAAACGGACAGCGTCAAATACCAAAATGATATCAATACACTAATCAATAATCTTCAAAAACAATATCAA
This sequence comes from Chitinophagaceae bacterium, assembly GCA_036846185.1. Taxonomy (GTDB): domain Bacteria; phylum Bacteroidota; class Bacteroidia; order Chitinophagales; family Chitinophagaceae; genus OLB11. Next base: position 21,723 of record DAIUCL010000014.1, on the reverse strand, counting down.
GTCAAAACATACAGTTTCGACAAGTCACTACATGATAGCATACAATTTCGATTTGATGGCAACACCACCAATATATCCGATCATTTAGAAACCATCCTCTCCACCCACGAAAACGAATCGCTTGCGGCTATCATACTGGCCACAGATGGCATCTACAACGAAGGCTCATCCCCCCTTAATCTATCCTACCCTTTTCAAGGCAGTATCTATACTATCGGCTTAGGCGATACCAGCATTCGCCGTGACGCAGTCGTCAACAGAGCCAATGCCAATAAACTAGTCTACCTAAATGATCAATTTGCTATAAAAGTTGACATTAGTGCTCATGCATGTAACAACGAAAACCTCAATATTCAAGTTTTTCATCACAATACTGGTCGAACTATTCATACCCAATCCATCAAAGTCAATAATACTTCTTTTTTCAAATCACTAGAATTTATAACTACCGCCAATATCTCAGGCATACAACATTATTCAGTATCGATAACGCCCATCATTGGTGAGCAAAATACCAGCAATAACAAACTTGATTTGTACGTAGAAGTACTCGAAAACAAAGACAAAATTCTCATACTCGCACATGCACCACACCCAGATATCTTTGCCATAAAAGAAGCTTTAAGCAAAAACAAAAACTACCAGGTGGATGTATCTCTGGCCAAAGACTTCAAAGGAAATATTGGCAACTATTCTCTCTTCATTTTACACAACTTACCTTCCGCCAGCTTTGCCCTATCGGACCTCTTATCCCAAGCCGAAAAAGCAGGCCTATCTCGCTGGTACTTTATAGGCCATCAGTCGTCTATTGCCACACTCAATTCAGCACAAAAAGCCATACAGATTACCAGCAGAGCGACTATCACTCAGGATGCAACGGCCGTAGTCAATAAAGATTTCAACTATTTTACACTCACTCCTCAATTCCAGTTATCCAATTATCCTCCTTTATCATCTCCCTTTGGCGAATATAGTGCGGGGCCAAACACACAAGTCTTGATGCAACAACGCATAGGAAGTGTGCAAACCAATGCCCCTCTTTGGCTTTTGCAAAATCAATCTGGTGCTCGCACAGCGATCGTATGCGGCGAAGGTATATGGCGTTGGCGGCTATACAATTATTATCAAAAAAAATCGTACGATGAGGTCGATGACTTTTTACAGAAAACAGCCCAATTTTTGGCCGTCAAAAATGATAGACGACCACTTCGTATTACGCTGCCTAAATCTGTATTTTCCGAAAATGAAGTAGTATTGATGGATGCAGAATTGTATAATGAAAATCTGGAACCTGTCAACAATTCGGATATACAAATTAACCTAGTAAATGAAAACAAAGAGACCTCTGTATTCAGCATGAATAAAGAACAAAACTCTTACCATCTTACCTTAGGTAATTTGGCAGCGGGCAGTTATAGCTATGTAGCTCGTGCAGTATTGAATGGTAGAGAGATCAAAAGCAGTGGTGAATTTCAGGTGCATGATGAAGATGTAGAGCTTTTAAACCTTCATGCGGATATTGGCATGCTCAATGAACTGGCAAATATTCATGAAGGCAAATTTGTGTATCCTTCTGCTATTTCGTCCTTGTTGCCCCATATCCAACAAAACCCTCGTATAAAGCCGGTATTGCAAGAAGAGATTTCAACTAAACTACTGATTCATTGGAAAAGTATTTTTGCTTTGATTATTGCTTTACTAGCAGTAGAATGGTATATCCGTAAGCGCTCTGGTGATTACTGATAAGTTAACCACAATTTACTATACACCTATACTGGGAACATCATTTAGCACACTGACTGGCTTGCATACACCATTATCTTACATGTATAGCTATATAAGAGAATCTCAAGGCGCCTACTATTCGTAATACGTTGTCGATGATTCAAATACGCAAGGTAAGACGGATGAATATTGCAGAGACGATGAATAATAGCCGTGATAGTAGCGGTATCCTTGCCTTGATGGCTAAGTGCGGTGGCGGCAAGGATAGGAGCGAATAGCACGACTGCAGATGCCAGCAGACTTGCAGCTGGGCTCCTAAAGAATATTATTCATCTCTATAATCGGTATTTTCGATATGGATATCGGCGGCCATTCCTCTGTCGTTTTGGGCTTTGAGTGTGAGTTCATCCGACTGTGTGGTTTGCAACCAAGTGCCCCTTTGCAGGCGCATCAATTGCACATGTAATCCAAAATCTTTGTTGAGTATTTGCTCAAAGTTGGCAGTGGTCATGGACGGATCTATTTGGAATACAATGGGGCTATCTTGTTTGTATATTTCACGTATTGGAGTGTTGTGCAGGTATTGCTCCTTCTTATCGCTTGCTTGTGATTCTTGATGGGGTGTTTTGTAGAATTCAATTTTGAGATAGTTGAACAGCTTATTGAACTTTTGCTGAATATCTTGAACAGTTTCGTTGGGATGCATTTCAAATTTCATCGTAGTTGTTTTGTACAAAAGTAGGATATGAATCTTACTTAATTAGTGATATTTGTCATATTCACATTTGAGTTGATACAAAAAAATAACCGCCCTAGACAGGGCGGTTGTTCAACCTATAAACCATGAAAAAGTGCTTAATTATTTGTTGACTATGATGGCAGCATCGAGTGCTTGAGTGCCACTACCTCCTAAGAACCCTTTGGCGAATACGGTATATATTCTTCCATTTTCGACTGTGATAGGAGGCAGTGTGAGGGCTACTGTGCTAGTGCCGGCTACACGTACTTCGAGGTTGTAAGTACCTGCGTCGAGTGGAGTGAAAGCGGTATTTCCTTTGAATGCCACATTGGGGAATACTACTGCGCCACCTACTAATGCAATATCTACAGCAGGTGCGTCGGGGCTGAGGTGAACGAAACGAACGTGTGATTTGCCCATAGCTGGTGCAGTGAGGTCATCGTTTAGCAATAGTGTGGATAGTATGGATACGGAGTCTATAGCAAAAAGAGTTTGAGATTTGTCTTTTTCGATGGGCAAATCAGCGTTGATAACCGTAGTGGTAGTACCTGCAACGTTTACTTTGAAATTGCGCGTGCCGGAAGGTATTTGTAAGTATCCGGTATTGTTTGGAAAAGACAATGCAGTTTGGTTAATTTTATTGTTGTCTAGCAACAAATCTACATTGGGGGCATCTGGTGATGTGTGAACTACCATTATGTTACCATAAGAAACAGGAGTCACTTCATCTTTGCTACATGAGGCAAACAATGCTGCTATTGCAAAACCTAATAATACTTTCTTCATATTGTTTTATTTTATTGTTGAGGCAAATGTATATTGCAGTGCCTAGTCTGCACAATAATATATGTGATAACATATAACTCAAGTCTATATTCAGAGTCAATTAATAAATCATTGGATTCCTTGGGTATTAATTACTCATGATGTCTTTTTTTGAAGTAGGTTTTTTATCATCCAGCAGTTTGAATTCTGATAAATATTTTGCAGATTCTGCAATTTTGTCAATTGGATAAGTTGTACCACTGGGGTCGTTTAGAAATACGATACGATTTATTTGTTTGTTTTCGAAGTACATTTTCATTTCAGCACTTTCGGCTTTATTAAGCCCGATAAAAGCTTCATTGTCATCTTTGGCATGGTATATACTTTGTGCATTTCCGTCGACATGCGCATATTGAATCTGTCCATTTTGCATATAAACATTGATTTTTTGCCCTGCTACTTGATCGTAATAGGTTTCATATCCTGTAGCTGAGACCATGAGGGCATTCTTAATAAGATGAAGTGAATGTACTTTTCCATTATTGAGTTGTATATGTATGGAGTCGGCGCTTGCTTGCTGATTTTTGCTCCAGAGTATGGGTGACTTGTAGAGTCGGAAGGTAGAGTCGGACTGCAAGTAGCAGAGGCTATCACAGACGGCTTGCATGGAGTCTGAATAGAGTTTTACATGATGATTTGCAATAATCATTTTGGGATCAGGAGTAAGGTTGGCTTTGAGATATGAGCTATCGGCAAATAAAAGATTGTAAGTATGTCCTACTATTTTTTTGCCTTGCATCACGGGTCGCCAACTGAGCATAGCCGTATCAGACTGCCTCATGGAGAGCATCGTATCTGCTCTTACAAACAGCGAGTCGTTATCTGCGAGTGTAATGAGCTTTGGGTGCTCTGTAGCTAGCATGAATTTACTAAAGTCATTGTACTCAACTATACCTGCTATAAGTTTTGTTTTTTCTAAGGTATCTATGAATACTACATCCTGCATTGCTTTGGCGTAACCGGTTGCTTTATTATACTCAACGATGGCAGCATACAGGAGCGATTTACCCCCTTCTTGTTCGATGATAACGTTTCCTACAGCTTTACCCCAAGAATTAGTTTTATTGTATTCTGCTTCTTTGCTGGTAATACGCGAATCATTTTTGGGATCAATAATCACGACATTTCCTTTTGCTTTCCCACTGCCTTGTAAGTCGTTGTATACTAGGTGATCGGCAGTGATAATCTGATCATCCGTTTCGACAGTAGTGCGTGTATGAAAAACGGCTAGTTTAGTTTTGGTATCATAGGTGCCTCCCTTGGTGTATATAGTACTATTACCACTGATTACGGTGGATTTATCTAAGAGCTTTACGACTTTTGATTTTATATTGTAGGTGATTTCTTCAGATTCAATAGTATACTCCGGATGAGTTACTACTACATTAGTTTTGAAATAGCTTTGTTGGCTAAAGCCGTTATAGGTTCCCACTTCGCTATTTACAGTTACATCACCATTCTGTAGCGAACCGCCTTTGGTGTATTTACCAATTTTCGTTTTGATATTATAAGTCACTTCTTCGGCAAATAAGGTATTAGCTTGATCGATAATAGATACATCGCCTTGTAATATGGCAGTATGAGTATATCCATTATATTTCATGTAGGAGGCATGGGCTTCTGAGCTACCGGATTTGAGAATATCTACTTTACCAAAGGCTTCTACTATATTTTTATCTTGGTACAAAAAGGCACTGTCGCAATTCATCACTATGCCATCATGCTCTATCACTACTGAGTCTATAAAACGCTGAAAATTTTCTTTTTCATTTTTTACTATTTGCTTTGTTTTGGTGATACGAATAAGTTTCAGTTTGGTAGAATCGATTCCTATTGGCATTGGTATAGCAGACTGCTGAGCGAATGTACTCATCGATACAGCTACCATACATACAAAAATTGTGATGTAAGGAATGGGATTAAAACAGTACTTATTCATTGGCATTAGGGGCCTGTAATGGCGCTGCTTCCGCTTTATTTTTTCGTCCAAACACACTGAAGTGAACATATTTTTTGGGATGTACACTCAAGTCATATAAGAGATTATTGGTGGTAGCAATAGTATTTTTTAAATTTTTGTAGAGTTTATCATCGTTCATCAACATAGCCATAGAGCCACTACCATTATTTACTTTATCGAGCGTAGATTTCAATTGTTCTAGCGTAGACGTAAGCTCCGACACAGACGACTGTATATCTACTTTACTCAAGCTTTCCGTTGTCTTTTCGGTATTAGCGATGAGTTTATTGATGGTAGAATTGTTGTTATTCAAGTTGGCTGAAAACTGATTAAGACTGGTGATGATGGATGAAATTTTGTTTCGTTGTGCATTAATTTCGGAGGCAAATAATTTCATCTCTTGCATAGTACTATTCAGATTAGCTATACTTGATTTTAAATTTTGCTGTGTTTGCACATCCAGTATTTGATTGATACTTTTTATGGTAGTGTCCAAGGAGGAAATAGCATTATTCGCATTATCAATAGTAGGCCCTGCCGATTCGCCAAGCTTGTCAAACATACCCAATTCGACAGTACCTGAGAGTGTGTGTTTATGCTCACATAATGTAGCAGACTTTCCTTTTTCGATAACCACTGCTTTAGTTCCTAATAAGTCTGCCGTAATTATTTTTGCCTTCGAGTCTGTAGGAATGGGTATACTTTTATCGATATTCATTTCTACGATTACTTTTCCTTTATTTTTTTTAGACAAGTATACATTACTTACAGAGCCTATATTAAAACCCTGTAGCATCACAAAACTAGATGCCGTAACTCCCTGTACGTCATCATATTCGGCATAAATCGTGTTTGTCGAAGAAAAAAGACCACTTCCCTTCAAGAAATTGAACCCAAAGATGAATAGCACTATAGCAACGATACCTAGTAATGCTAATTTTATTTCTTTTGATATTTTCATGTTCATTTGATTTGTTGATACAAAGTATTAATCTGCGTCGATAATCTTTACAGGATCTTTTTCCGCCATTTCTTTGTAATATTTTATAGCGTTGAATAGGGCTAATGCGACTTCTTCTTGTCCTTCCGACGAGTTCAAGTAATTTTCTTCTTCCACATTATTGAGATACCCTATTTCGACCAATACGCCCGGCATAGCACTGCTAGCTAATACTTGTAAGCTTTGTTGTCGGAGGCCTTCTGTAACCCGCCCTTGCGATGCAAACTCTTCATTGATTTTGGCACCAAGCACAATACTCTGTGTCAAAAAGGCCTGAGAGTATTGGGCAATGATAATGGGAGTCATTGGATCATTTGGATCCATTAGGTCTTGCCCACCCCCTTCATCATAGTTGTGTGCATGCTCACCTATGGCGTTTTCTTTTTCGTTGACGCGAGTAGGACCACATACCAATACCAATGTTCCCTTTACGGGCGAATTCTTCTTTGGAGTAGAATTTACATGGATGGATACAAACAAATCTCCTTTTTCCTTATTGGCAAAATTAGTTCTTTCTTTCAACTCCGGATACCAATCCCACTCACGGGTATAAGCTACTTTCACATCTTTGAATTCAGTCGTGAGCATTTTACCCAATTTTTTGGATACCGCTAAGGTGATATCTTTTTCGTAGGAATAGACTCCATGGCATCCGGGATCGCGCCCCCCATGACCGGCATCAATCACTATTTTGCTTATTTTCTTTTTACCCTTCTGCGCAAATATAGGTTGGGAATACAGCAGACTAAAGAGGCTGAGTACTACTAATTTTATGATAAGATTATATGTTTTCATTGCTTACTACCAATTCGTTAACCCTTAGTATGCAAGCAGGAATAATTGTTTACTTACTTTTGTCCTCACTCCTGATGGGTCAACAGCGTAAAAATAGCCACAAATTGTATTTATCTAGGCGATTACTCATTGTCTTTTTAGTTATTTGCCTGCTATTTTTAAATTCATTAACAAGGGCGCAGCTCAAAAAAATAACCTATCCCACACCCCAAAACGACTCCACTCTCCTATTATCAAAGACTGACAGCACCCTAAAAGACTCTACAAAACTTGTATCGATTCCTATTTCCAAAGATAAAATAGAGTCTGAGGTAAGCTACCATAGTATAGATTCTATCGTGTACGACGCAAAAGAAAAAAAACTTCATCTGTACAGAGGAGCGACAATCAGTTATGAAGACATCAAAGTAAATGCAGATTATATCTTTTATACCCAAGACTCCAGTACACTCACTGCTCTCGAGCTTGATGCCTACAAATCGGATAGCACCCGTGGCGACAAACCTACTCTCGCACAGGGAGGCGAATCGTCTACATTTTCTTCACTATTATACAATTTCAAATCCAAAAGAGCATTGGTCGAAAATGCCTACTCTCAGTATGGCGAAGGCTTTATACTCAGCAAACAAGTGAAACGAAACAATGATAACTCCATCAATGGTCTTCATAATATATATACCACCTGCAATGCCGAAACTCCCCACTTTGGTATAGCTGCCAAAAAAATCAAAATTATCCCACAAAAAGTAGCCGTATCAGGCTCTGCTAATCTTGTGATAGAAGAAATTCCCACTCCACTTATCCTTCCCTTCGGTATGTTTCCTCTGAAGCAAGGTCAGCGAAGTGGATTCAAACTACCCACTTATGATGTGAGTCCCAACATGGGTTTTGGCATCAGAGAAGGGGGCTACTACTTTGCTCTCAACGACCATTGGGATCTTTTGGCATTGGCAGATATCTACACATTAGGTACCTGGAGAGCCGGCTTCAAAAGTAATTATATCTACCGCTATCGATTCAATGGCACCTTTGCCTTCAACTATGCTTTTAATAAAATAGGCGAGGAATTTGAACCTAACTTTAATGTGAATCGCAACTTTATGTTGAACTGGTCGCATGCGGTGAATCCGGCAGCTATGCCCGGGAGTCAATTTTCGGCCAATGTCAATGTAGGTAGTAGTAAGTACCAAATCAATAATACCTATGACCCCAATCTTCTTCTCAACAACAACTATACCTCTAATATCAGCTACTCCAAAAACTGGCAAGGACGCCCCTTCAACTTTACAGCTTCGCTGCGACACAACCAAAACACTGCTACCCGTGAAGTGAACGTAACTCTTCCACAAATGAACTTCACCGTGAATCAGTTCTTCCCTTTCTTGTACCGCAAAGACGTGATCAAACCCCGATGGTACGAAAAAATAACTGCTAGCTATAACGCAGAAGCGATCAATAATCTTCGCTTCACCGATAGTAGCTTCAGCCTTCGACGAATCGATGTCAATCAATTTCAAAATGGTATCAAACACAGCATACCTCTCAGTGCCAATTATAATCTGCTCAAATACATTAATACCGCATTTAATGTCAATTACAATGAACTTTGGTACTCTCAGAAATTGTTCAGACAATACAACTTCAGCGAAGGACGTATAGACACTACCCGTACCAATGGCTTCTACACCGCCCGATACTTTGATGCAGGCATCACAGCATCTACTCGTATCTATGGCATGAAAATGTTTAAGAAAGGAAAAATCAAAGGGATACGTCATGTACTCACCCCATCACTCAATTTCAATTACAGACCCGACTTTGCCTCTCCACGATTTAATTATTACTACAATACCTTCATCGATCAAAATTACAATCCTTCCATGCTACCCTATTTTGAAGGTGCTATCTTCGGGGCGCCTCCCAGTGGCAAAGTAGGCGGACTAGGTATCAATATAGGCAATACCCTACAGATGAAAGTACGCAGTGGAAAGGACTCCAGCGGCGAGCGCAAAGTTAATCTTATCGACGGGCTCAACTTTTCTACTTTTTACAACAGGGCCGTAGACTCCTTCAGATGGAACAATATCAATATGAGCTACCGTACTACCCTTTTTAAACTGATCATTATTTCAGGTAGTATGAGCTTTGACCCCTATGCTCGCGATGCTACCACCGGACGAAGACTCCCACAAACCATGTGGGAAACCCATCAGTCTATTGCCCGATTCGACAATGCTGGCCTTGCCATCGGTGGCAGCCTGCCCCTCAAAAAGAAAAACAATACATCGCTCAACGATGCCCAGCGCCAGGCGATTGGCAACAACTACTCTGCCTATGCCGACTTCAATATCCCTTGGACACTCAATTTCAACTACAATGTTAACTTCCGAAAAAACTATTTGGCGAGATCGCAAAAAGACACTCTGCTGATCACGCAAGACCTCAATTTCTTTGGCGATGTAAACCTTACCCCAAACTGGAAAATTGGCATTCGAAGTGGTTATAACTTTGTCGAAAAAAATCTCACATTTACCACCTTCGATATCTATCGCGACCTTCATTGCTGGGAGATGCGACTCAACCTGATCCCTTTTGGTATACGTAGAAGTTACAATTTCAGCCTCAATGTCAAAGCCTCTGTTCTTCAGGATTTGAAGCTACTTCGCCGAAAAGATTTTCGTGACTTTTTGTAAATTCATGTTGAAGCTCGCCGTCGTATACTCTGTTCATCTACTTCCTGCTTTCCATTGCTATCTCTCCGTCGGCACACACACAAAGCCTCTGCTACGGAGAGGATATCCATTGCAATCAGGGCTAAAGTTCATCGTATTCTATTCTATGTAGCAATGAAATGCACTCTATGAACTTATCCCTCACGCCCCTTCGATATTGTCAATTCCATAGCAAACTCGCACCCGGTCGATGATAGAATTCTGATGACGAGCGGCTGCCGTGCCCGCAGGACGACGAGGCACGAGGAGGTACCGCAGCAGGCGGTACGGGAGCGACAGCGCACTCCGAAGGGGACGGATCGCAGGCGAGGAATGTAACTTAGATGACAGCCCCAAAATATCAACATCCGGACGATGCCGGATGCTGATTTTGAGACTTTCGTATACAAATTTGTACTAGAAGATTCGAGCAGGGAATGTAATATCCAAATCGGTAGATCCCGGATCACACGTTCCGTTTTTGGTGCCCGGCTGATGTCGAAGTTGGATGCGGATATTCCCATTACTTATGGCACCGGTACGCCAGGTAGAGAGTAATCCTAACTCATAGCCCTGGCCATCATTATCGGTGCGCTGGATAGCGACATTGACCCCCGAAGGCAGGAAGCAAAACAGATGTTCTTTAGCTTCTTCTTTGATTTCATGGCTTATTGAATCAGCAGGAGATTTAGTTTCGTCGAGGCAGAATATCTCCGCAAAATAAGTAGTTGAAGGTAACATAGTAATGGTATCCCATCTGGATGGATTATTGCCTCCGTCGCCATCCAAATCGCGATAGATGGCTGTGATGTCGGGTGCTACACCGGCTGAATCTTTGAGGAGAAGTACAAAGGTGGTAATGAGTTCTTCCTCATTGGGATTGGGAGGGGTTGTTTTTTTGCATGATACGGAGAGAAACATCATAAGGATAAATGATGCTAATACGAATAATGATTTGTTTTTTGTTGTCATTTGTAATTGTTTTTGTTGTTTGTTAATTCTGTTTTGAGATTGATAAATACATTGCGTCCTATCTCATCGGCAAAGTTTCGATTCCGATTAAGGTAGTCGCGGTAGCGCGTGTTGAATAAATTGTTGACACCTAGCTGCATTTGAAGTGGATAACCATATAAAATCGTTTGCATGGACAAACTAGAGCTAGCCAAAAAATAGGCTGGTGGTATCGGCACATACTCTTGCGCATCGAGTACACGCCTTTGCTTAGCCGTATAGGATGTACCCATGGAGAAGTGAGCTAAGCTTGATTTATTTTTCCAAAAAGGCACTTCGATATCAGCATCGAAGCGGGCGGGAGGTATGCCTACGATAAATTCTTTATTTCGTAGATTTTGTACACGAATAATATTCGCCTTGTGACTGAGCCGCACGTCTCTGAATAGCAAAGAGGATAGGCTCCATTCTATACCGGTGAACAATGCTTGCGTCTGTGTAAATGCGAGTGTTGGAAATGCTCCTCTTATGGTGAGTGTAGCAGGAAATACAGGTTTGAGATAGATGTAATTATGGATAATGTTTTGGAAGAACGTCAACTCCATATCTACCTTTTTTTTGTATGCAAAGTCGAAGGTAACTGCAGACTGATAGCTACGCTCTTTGCGCAAAGATCTGTCGCCTACTTCGAAGGTGGCCGCACTATGATGAACCCCATAGCTGTAGAGCTCATTGACGTGTGGTGCTCGCCATGCAGTGCCTAGAGAGGCATGCACTGTAAACAAGGGAAACTGATACCTGATAGCTGCACTACCGGCAAAACCACCATAAGCATGTGTGGAATCGAAGAGTTGATTTTGCTCCCACTTTCGAACCGAAAAGCTAGTGATATCATATCGTGCCCCCAGCTCGAAAGACAAGGCATTTTGATGCCATTTTTCTACTACATAGGCTCCACCATGATGGCGTATAAAATCAGGTATAAAGTAGCGACCCAGATATTGATTTTGCTGCACTAAACCATTCGCACCCAGATGTCCTTGCCATGGCTTTGCGATCTTGTGAGCCAAATTCAATTCATAGTTGAGTGTTTGCAGATTGAAGTGCAAAGCAGGAGAGTAAGATCCATTTTCTTGTTTTGATGCCAGCGTTCTGTCATACTCTTTTCGCACATTTTGCTGCAATCCCAGTATAGCCGAAAATTCGCCAATATTGTTCCAATTTTTTTGAAAACGCAGCTTGTAGGTATGGTGCGCTACTTGCTGAAAAGGCAAATCAATACGATAACTAAAACCGGCACTATCAATAGGTTTTTGTCGTGCGAATGCTTGGTAGAGGTCCGTAAGATTACCGATATGCGAACCTGCAAAAATACCAATGCGAGAGGTAAAAACACTATGATAAAAATCGAGCGTCCACTTATCTCTGACTAAAGCCATGGCTGCTGAATAGGACAGTTCAGCAAGTCCTGTATTTTTTAAAAAATAATCAGGACTATTTACATTTCCGGAGCGTTTGTAATTGCCTTGTAGCATCCATTTGACAGAGGGAATATGGTGCAATTGATTTTGTAATTTTATGCCACCATGTACCATTCTGCCATTGGTCATAAAACCACTATGCACTAGAGCCGAAAACGTATCGATTGTATTCCATTTGGGCGGTGTCAATATCACGAGTCCACCGATAATATCGCCTCCATATCGAATCGTTTGAGCACCCTTGATGAGTTCTATACGTTCTGCCTGCGAAGGTTCTATTTCGGGTGCATGCTCTAAGCCCCACTGCTGGCCCTCTTGTCGCAATTCGTTATTAATTGTCACTATTCTATTGCTGTGCATACCTCTGATGACAGGTTTTTGGATTTGAGGCCCAGTACTTAGAGAGAAAACACCATTGATAGCCTCCAGGGTTTTGCCCAGGCTATTGCCCGATTGTCGAAAAATCGATTGAGTAGACAAGGTATTGCCAACGATGACATCCTCCCAATGAATACGAGAGGACTTGACAGTGATCATATGAAGCGTATCGGTATGGCAATGCATATAGATTACTTTATTGGACACAGATTGTGTGAGTGCAATGCGCTCTCGTTTTTCCTCATGATTTAGGTGTCTGGCGATTAATTCCCACTCACCCTCACAGGCACCCGAAATGGTAAATCCCCCCTGCTGATCAGTGTAAGACCCCAGCTGAGTACCAGAAATATAGACCGCTACATCGGACAAAGGCATATGTGTACCTGCTTCTCGTACCACTCCCTTGATGTACAAATTACACGAAGGAGATTGCGCCATACTGTGCATAGCTAGTGTTACTATGCAAAGTGCTAGCCAACTATTTTTCATTGAAATAATGGATTATACATTCTAAAATTATCACTCATGGAGTGATGTATCAGCTATCTTTTAGATGTTGTATGGAGGGCCACGAAGCAATTGGTCGTACAAATTGCTATTAAGAGTATGAGAGGTATAATGATAGATTTGCTGATTTGAAAAGAATAAATTTACATGAGGTAAAATATTGTAAAATGAAATTTGATCATCAGCGTTAAATTCCTGATCTATTTTCATCAACTCACAGTGATGATGTTCTGAGTCAAAATACAATCCAACATGAGAATGATGTACGGTGTCAGTATGCGTCACAAATGCATGTAGAACCTCTTTGGGCACGATATACCACACGAATGATAGGAGCAATAGAAATGCTACAATATGTTTGCAACGAGATGACATCCGTGTCAAAATTACGAAAAATAATTTTAGAAAAAGGATACTAGTTATTTATGTACACCCATTTATTAACCTGTGAGTCAAAAGTCCACTGATAGATAGTTTCGGGAATATCTGATTGTGCAGCTAGATTAAAGCTAAAATCTAAGCCATAAACTATAAGATCACCGCTGGCGTTATATCGGATTTTCCTGGCCTTGTCCATGCCTCTGGGTCCGTAACCATCCAAACTAAACTCCATTTTCTTTTTTCCACTGAACTTGCCTGAGCTTGTCAGTGGGATGCTATAGACTGAAGACGTTCTTGCATGCCCCACATATAATTTTTTTTGCCCGGAGGCACCCCCTACAAATACACCAAATGGATCAAATCCTTTATATGTATCTATTATTTTTTTCTGTTGCAAATCCAGTGCATAAATGCATCCATTTTCATAATCTGATGTACTCCCAGCAACAGAACTGACATATAACACTCTTGCCTGACAGTCAAAAAATAATCCCATAACCGCAAATGGGACTACCCCAGCTACAGAATCTATGGTAGGCAATACAAAATAGGGAGTCATTTCAGCGGAATGGGCATCTACTTTGTAAATAGTATGTATCGTGGCCAGGGAGTGATCTAAAGTATTAACAAATGGAATGGGAGCCACATAAATATTGCCCAGATCATCGTTAGCAATGGCACCAAAATAACCATATTGATTCCAAGACTCATGTTGCCACACCCGTCTTGAAGTATCAGCTGTATTGGATGGTAGCTCTATTAATACCAAGCCTTTCATTCGCTTTTCAGTGGTACTAAATGCAGTGCGAGAGGGTTTAAATCCGTATTTACTTATAAAAGGAGCCGCCGTTTTGCAGCCTTTTAGACCTATGGTTTTCACCTCTTCTTCAGAGAGAGGCTGCTCACATGCACTAAGTAAAGCAAATAGAACAAAACTAAAAATACGCTGCAATGAATTCATAGAATATTAATTGTGGGAATTAGTGAAAGGAATAAACATTGGACCACACATACAGGGATAAACAGACGTTTTGTAGACTCCATTGTGAAGATAACTTTTTGCCCAACAGTATTCCTTTCCGGGTCTATCATCATTTTTCATTTGAGGTACATACCACAATACAATTTTTGAATCAACAATAGATTCAGGTTTAGGCTCTATAAACTTTTCCGGTCCTTGACGATAATCTGTATTACAACAAGGTCCTATGCTGACCAAGTCATTCTCCCCCTCATCTATAGATTCATGAAATCTTGTAACATAGACATAAGCATTATCCCCTCTGGCACCATCATTGAATTGGCCAGTAGAAGGAACTATGTGATATGCTTGTCCTGAAGCAGAAACGATTTTATATAAAGATCCGTCTTTATCATATTTATCTCTTTCATCTTGCAACTGCCAAGATTCAGTATACCAAGGATTCCAATTACCCTTTGCATGGTCGAAAAAATTATAATTCGAATTTGTAAATGCTATTCGAAAAACAGGCCTGTAAGTACCGTTGTTGCCACATCCTCTTCCCAGGCTTGCTCCAGACACTCTGAATCGACCGTCGTTATAAAATTCAAAGCGTTGTAAATAATTATAATTGCATGGCATAGGCCATTGTTCGCTACTGAATGTTTGCTCTAATACAAATCCAACCAATTGTTTTTTTTCATTATACAAATCAGAGATAATAGGCTCGGATACTGCCACTACAGCAGCTTGACTAAACTCAGGACAGCCAACGGCATCACTATATCCAAAACCCTCTGAATTACTATAGCTCACATGCCAATCCACAATTTTTGCGCTTTGTATAACAGATTTGCCGTTGAACATAACATTAGCGATTCTTAGTCCGTCGCTGGAAGTGATATTGTAGTCCATTCGCCAATTGTTTCGCTCTAGCGTATTTATCACTTTACAATAGCATTCCATGATTTTTTCAAATTTCAGTTTTTTTTCACTTATTCTAGGTGCGGCTTCATTTTCTTTTCCTGTATTAGTCCATCGGATACCAACAATTTTAAAATCTGTCAAATCAACAATAACCCATAATGCCTTATCGTTTTTCGTAAAAGTAGGAGCTACACACAAATGCATGCTTCTTTCGCACTTTGTGTTGTTTAAGGCTGTTTTGGTCGATGCCATTAACGCATCTCTTTGACTAGGCTTATAACCCAGTGCATCCATAACAGCGGGATGACTTACGGCTAAAGACAAGGCTATTTGCTTTAGGTGCTCCGGAATATCAGGCTGGGTTTGAGCTATCGTCTGAATATTTATGACCTCATTGGCAGATAGATCAGTCAGCGCAATAGTAGATTCATTTAATGCAAAATTATACATTTCGACTTTGTATAAAATATGAGCTTTTCTGTCATCAGGTATTTCTTGTGGTCTTGCCGGATATATTGAAAATATCTCATTTCGATAGGCTTGCCTACTTTCTTTTGAAAATAGATTTTTGATAAACTCTGGATGACTTATTGCGAGTTGCTGAGCTTTATACTGATATTCGTCAATAGAGTCCAACAATAGTATGGGCATATTCGATTGAAGACATTGTTTCAATTTTTGATTGTAGTCCTTTAGCAAAGGGATTTCGATGAGTAATGAATCCGTAAGCAGGAGTGATTCGATGGTATTTTTTGCTTCAGAGTTATTCTTTTGTTGTTGTTGTGAGCCGTTGCTACATGCCGACACCAAAAGCACTGAAATATAGAATAAGCTGTAGAGATAAGCTTGCATGAGTACAAATGTATAACTACTTAGCAGTTAATCGAAAAGGGTTTTTAAAATGTTCGTTTGACAAGTATGACGTATCGGTCAAACTCTGTAAAAATGCAATAATATCATCTTGTTCTTCGGGAGAAGGAATCTTATAATTTACTTCTTCGTTGTTGGATGATCTGCAAAATTCTACCACAAACTCTTTTAAACTATTTACACTACCATCATGTAAATAAGGGGCTGTAATTGCTACATTTCGCAAACTTGGTATTTTAAATCGATATTGATGTATATCCAGTCTGGTTACTTCCATAACTCCGGGATCATCTTGACTACCTGAAATTGAATGGTATCTCCTGTATACACTATCTACACTGTTGTATAAAGATGCTAACGTAAAATCGGGAATTCGATGACAGCTATTGCAGCCATACTTGACCGATCGAAACAAGTTTGCACCTCTTACAATATTTGGGGATATACTCCGAACAGAGCCTTGAAGGAATTGGTCATAAATACTATTTTTACTTTGAAGTGATTTCACATAAGCGACTAAGCACTCTTCTATTTGTGAAGTAGTGAACAACAAATTGTCATTGCCGGGATAGGCATTCGAAAAAAGCCTGTGAATTAAAGTATCTCGGGAGTATATCGATTTTAGTTTTTGGGCATGATCTTCCGTCAGTCCCAACTCTGTAGGAGAATGACTATAAAGTGGGCGTTTTATTTGCAATTCCAACGAAGTAATCTGAGGATTCGCCCAGTCAAAAAAATAATTTTCATACACATTCAATAAAGAAGGTGCATTACGTCTCAAATTACTACCATCTGCGGTAGTACTTGTTCTGTAACCGTCAGTATACGCCAGAGTGGGATTATGACAACTAGCACATGATCGACTATTGTTGAACGATAGTCTAGTATCATAAAACAAATATCGCCCTAGATGCTCCTTTGCGGTATAGGCCTCCAAGCCGGACTCCTGACTTCGCATAGCACATGACTGCTTTAATACTGAAATTGCTGTAACAACTATAAGCAGGCAGGTATTTTTCATAAAATGGTTGAATGAATGTTTAAAAGTAAAGCGGCAACTTGTAACTTGCAACAAATTACAGCATGAAACCCTGGATACTCTCATCTAAATCACCCCGACGAAAACAACTAATGGAAATGGCCGAAATTCCATTTGAAATAATAACTAAAAACACACCAGAAGACGTCCCTAGTGATATGGATGCAACAAGAGTGCCTGAATTTCTTGCAGAAAAAAAAGCGCAGGCAATGAAAGAAAGCTATTCTGAGCGTACCATTTTAGCGGCAGATACTATCGTACTCTTACACAATGAAATACTAGGCAAGCCTTCAGATGAAGCAGATGCGATTGATATGCTTTTAAAACTCAGTGGCCAAACTCATCAAGTAATCACTGGAGTGTGTATATGGTCTGCATCAGAAACCCACATCTTCTCGGACATTACTGAAGTTGAATTCAATAATCTATCTACAGCACAGATTGAGTATTATGTAAAAAAATACAAACCCTTTGACAAGGCAGGGTCCTATGCAATACAAGAATGGATAGGCGCCATAGGCATCAAACGAATTTCGGGATGTTATTATAATGTAATGGGCTTACCTGTGAGTAAAGTATTCGAGATATATAACAAAAAATAAACATTCGCAACAACGCTCAAACTCTGACTAATGTACATTTGCATTATTAACCAATTATCTATTATCCATGTCATTTCAAGACTTTGACCCAAACTCTATTGGGATAGCATCTAACAACATTTTTGGCTTACCAACCAATGAGGAAAATGCGAAACTTATATTACTACCCATTCCTTGGGAAGTGACAGTATCTTATCGAAATGGTACCGCAAAAGGTCCAGAAAAAATTCTGGAGGCCTCCTATCAAATTGATTTGTGTGACCTGGATGCAATGAATTATTGGAAGAAAGGCTACTTTATGCCCGAACAAAGTAGAGACATCATTAAAAAAAATGATTTTCTTCGTCATTGTGCGGAATTGATTATTTCAAACTTAAGTGAGGGAAACGAAACCTGTGATAATACACAACTCAATAAAAAACTGGATGAGATTAATAAAGGAGGTGAAGAACTCAAACAATGGATTCGCTCTAGCGCCATGGAATTGTATCAAAAAGGCAAATCAGTCGCTCTGATTGGAGGTGATCATAGCACACCTCTCGGGCTGATGATAGCTGCAGGAGAACACTTTGGCGAATATGGTATTCTTCAAATTGATGCACATGCTGATCTCCGAAAAGCGTATGAGGGATTTACTTACTCTCATGCGTCTATTATGTATAATGCCTTACAAGAAGTACCTCAGCTCAAAACGTTGGTACAAGTTGGCATCCGAGATTTTTGTGATGAAGAGTATGAGTTGATACAATCTGACTCTCGTATCAAGACTTTTTTTGACAATCACATAAAAGAGCGAATGTATGAGGGTGAAAGCTGGCGTGCTATTTGTGATGATATCATTGAAGCATTACCTCAACTAGTATATATAAGTTTTGATATCGATGGTCTGGATCCTAAATTGTGTAAAAATACCGGTACTCCTGTACAAGGTGGATTTGAAACCGAGCAGGTGCAGTATTTATTCAAACGTCTAGTAGAAAGCGGACGACATATTATAGGATTTGACTTGAACGAGGTTAGCTGTGGCGAAGACAATCAGGATGCTATAGATGCCAGTGTAGGGGCTCGTGTCCTCTACAGGTTGTGCAACTTAATGATGAAATCGCAGGAGAATGCATCCTAGTTTTTCATTTAAATTATTGCGAGAAGATTTACCTACCCGTCGCTTGCAAGCCAGAGCTATGCATGTAATGTCTGCTTTGTTTATTTTTATTTATGCTCTTCATTATTGGATGGAGACTCCAGAACAATGGATGTATCTAATGCTATTAGCCCCCGCTCCACTCTTGATTATTGCACTTGTGATTTTTCGCAAGCGCATCTTTGATAATATTCACAACAATAGAGTATTTCGTCTATTGGAAATTGCACTTCTCCTTTCGGCTTGCCTTCATTTTTTACAAATTGCGTCTCTATTGGCGGCTAGTTTGTATCTTTTCGTTGCGCTCATTATTGCATTTCTATGGTATATTGAACACCGAATTTTTCAGGATGAATATGTGCTTATCAATTCTGAGTTTTTGGGTATACCCGGAGCACTCTCTGACAAGAAATACGCTTGGGATGCATTAGAAAAAGTCACCATAAAAAATCATTATTTGACCTTATTTTTTCGTGATCAATTACAACGCCAGGTCAGAATATTTCCAAGCACTTCTAGAGAAGAACAAGAGGCTTGTTTGTCATTTTGCGAGCAAATGATTTTGGAGCGAAATATGTCATAGTGTTGTCATTTTTTATCCATATACTTTTACTTATCGCATCGGATGTATATTTTTATAGAATGAAAATCGGCCCCACTCATTTACGATGGTATTATATACTATTGACATTGGTGTATGTCTGCTGTATGGTTTATATCCATTTCATTATGTAAGGATAGTTGCAACAGAATACTTTGTATCTTTTACTTAGAGTGAAGGAAGTACCCACATAGCTAATAGTAAACGTTCGTGGGTTGAGCTATGATAGAAGTAGGCCATTGAAGATACCATTAGTGTATTGCATTTTCTTATGGATTTTATTCAGACATTATGCTGTAAAGTGTCTTTCATAATAAGCTTAATAGATAGTAAGACGATGAGCTTTAGCCCTGATCGCAGCGAATATCCTCTCTGCCGAAGAGCCATGTTGCCGAGCCGCAGAGAGATAGTAGCGGAGAGCAGGACGTAGCTGAAGCAGGATCATAAGTGGAGCTCCAAAATCATTTTTTTGTATGATGTTTTAGTCTAAGAAATCATCGCATCGTACATATGTTTTTTGATTTCCTCCATGGGAAGATTCATGTGGAGTTTTCCTTCGATGGCTACTGATAACTGACCGGTTTCTTCGGATAGTATCACTACTAGTGTGTCGCTTATTTCGGAAGCTCCTACGCCCGATCGATGTCGAAGACCTACACCAAAGGGCAAGCCTGCGCTGTCGCTTACCGGCAATACTATACCGGCAGCTATGAGTATATCTTTGTCGATAAGGACGGCTCCATCGTGCAGAGGACTTTCTTTACAAAAAATACTTTGAAGCAGTCGAGCAGTTAGCCTTCCGTGAATGCTAGCTCCGGTACTGAGGTCAAAGTCGAGCTTGTCGCTGCGTGCAATAACGAGGATGGCTCCTAATCGCTTGCTTTGCATATAACGTAGCGCTTGGCTAATTTCTTCAATAACTTCTTCTTCTACAATGTATTTATTAAGCGAATTCGATTGAAACATTCGACTGATAAATCCATTTTTACCAAGAGGTGAGCGTCGTCCGACACTGATAAGGAATTTCCGTATTTCGGGCTGAAAAACTACGATGAGTCCTATAAGTCCTATACTGACCATACGATCGAGTATTTCGGACATAATGGGCATTTCTAATTTACTGACGATAACGGATAAGATATAAATAATGAGGCTTCCTATAAAGATATTGAATGCTATACTTCTGCGTAAAGCTCTGAATAACTGAAATACGATGAGAATCATTAGTATTATATCCACCACTCCTATAAGGGTCAAGCTTTGAAAATAATACAGGATTTTTTCGAACATAGAAGTCAAATATAGTACTTTTAAAGGCTATTGTATATGGTGGACGTAATACGAATTGAAAATTTAGTCAAAAACTACTACTTAGGAAAGCAGATAATCCCTGTGCTAAAGGGTTTGCAACTCCGGGTTGAAGCCAATGAGTATGTGGCATTGATGGGACCATCAGGCTCAGGCAAATCTACGTTGATGAATATTATTGGCTGCTTGGATACACCTAGTAGTGGTACTTATCTTCTTCAGGGACTAGAGGTGAGCAGTATGGATGATGAAGCCTTAGCTAAGGTACGTAACCAAGAGATTGGCTTTGTATTTCAGCAATTTAATTTACTGCCAAAACTCACGGCACAGGAAAATGTGGCATTGCCCTTGGTCTATGCAGGAGTAAATCGTGATGATAGAACAAAACGTGCTTTGGAGGTACTAGAAAAAGTAAACTTGGGTGACAGAGCACATCACAAACCGAATGAGCTTTCGGGGGGGCAGTGCCAGCGGGTGGCTATTGCGAGAGCTCTCATCAATGATCCGAAAATCATATTGGCAGATGAGCCTACCGGTAATCTTGATACAACTACTTCTCATGAAATTATGTCCATATTCGAATCCATACATAAAGCAGGCAATACCATCGTGCTGGTAACTCATGAGGAGGATATTGCAGCTCATGCTCAGCGTATTGTAAGACTGAGAGATGGTATAGTAGAATCCGACGAATATAGAGATCTCTAATGGATAAATTGAGAAATTAACTAATATTGAATCGCTTATGGAATCAGAGAATGAATCAAGATATTTTGACAATAAAAATCGAATTGAAATAAGCTTAATCGCTCTATTTATCC
>DAIUCL010000013.1:0-30336 GCA_036846185.1 Chitinophagaceae bacterium | reverse complement strand
ATGGTACACCGTATGCTTTGTATGTAATCTGAAGAAACAACAATATTTTTAAAATTATCTTAAACATTATTATATGCCACGTTCAAAAAATGCTGTAGCCAGCAGAGCGAGAAAGAAAAAAATCTTAAATCAAGCGAAAGGTTTTTACGGAAAACGTAAAAATGTATATACCGTTGCCAAAAACGTTGTGGAAAAAGGGATGACTTACAAATTTGTAGGTCGTAAATTGAAAAAACGTGATTACAGAACTTTGTGGATAGCTCGTATCAATGCAGCTATTCGTGCGGAGGGTATGAACTATTCTACGTTTATCAATAAACTTTCAAAAGCAGGTATTGAATTGAATCGTAAGGTATTGGCTGATTTGGCTATGAATGAACCGGAAACATTCAAAAGTATCGTGGCAAAAGTGAAATAGAATTACAATTACATTATTATTGAAATCGCCCATACGGCGATTTTTTTTTGTCTGCAAAAACATATTAATACTTTGGGAATATATACAAGCGAATATTATCGTTATCTTCATATATTGTGGAACATAATATGTGTAGTCAGTATAATACTTTTTGTTGTATGCACTGAAGCTTTGGAAAATATTTAAAAAAATGAGATGAAATGATATTTTTTTGATGTATTGTACATAAATTTGAAAAAAAATAATTTATGATTGCAAATTCATTTAGAAAAAGATTTGGTCTACTAGTCGTTTTATTGTTGTCATGCAGCAGCTTGTTTTCACAAGTTACAGTTAATCCTGGGGGTGGAACTTATGTTACTGTTAATGCTGCGTTTGCTGCCATAAATGCAGGTACGCATACAGGAGCTATAACGATAGAAGTAAGTGCAAATACGACGGAGCCGGCTGCTCCAACTGTGTTGAATGCAAGTGGTGTAGGTTTAGCAAATTACACTAGTGTGACTATGTTTCCTACTGCAAGCAATGTGGTGGTTGCTGGCGCTAGTAATGCTAGTACAGCTATATTGGTGTTCAATGGTGCTGATAATATAACCATAAACGGAAATATCAATAATGGAGTAGGTACTTCGCAAAATCTCACCATTCAGAATACTACAGCTAATACTAATGCTCATTCAGTATTGTGGTTTCAAAGTAGTGCAGTAGCTCCTGCATTAGGATGTAATAATATTTCTATTCGAAATGTAAATTTGATTGGTAATGCAAATGTGGATCCTGCAAGGACATCCACTACACCATATCAAACTATAATTGCATATTCGTCTACCGTATTTCCTGCTACAACTTCACAAACAGCTGTAAACAATTCTAACTTGGTTATTGATAATTGTTCGTTTACAAGAGCCCTAGTTGCTATTCATATAGGGCAGTCTACTGCTGCTGCATTTACAGGTTTAGCTATTCGAAACAATTCGATAGGAAGCGCATTACCAGCCAATTTTGTGATATGGAGAGCCATGTATTTGGCAAATACCGCAAATGCAATAATTGAAAACAATAATATTTTAAATATTAAGAGTATTATTTCTTCTAGCGCAGGAACTATAGAAATAGTAGGTGCAACAAGTTCTACAGATACGATTCGAAGAAATAGAATGGAAGGGATTTACAATACAAGCACAGGTGGTTGGGCATGTGCCGGTGTATGGTTGAATGGGGGGAATAATCATATCATAGCTAATAATATAATTACTGATTTGATGGGTGCTAACTATTCTTCGGCTACTACTACTTTTGCACCTTATGGTATTAGGTTGTCATTAGGTACTGGTCATAAAGTATGGTATAATTCTATTCACCTTTTCGGAAATGTAACTTCAGGTGCATCGGCGAGTACGTCTTGTGCATTAGCAGTATCATCAACTGCAGTTAATAATTTGGATATTAGAAATAATATTTTTTCTAATATCCAAACAAGTAGTGTGAATGGTTTTCAGTCTTATGCTATACGATATGCTAGTGGGTATAATTTTGCAGGGGCAAATAATATAGTCAATAATAATTATTATGGTGTGGGGGCAAATACTGGAACTACTTCGTTTTTTGTAGGAGGAACTTATGCAGCGGGTATAAACTATGCGAATGTGCCTGCTATGCAAACTACAACAGGGTATGATGGTGGGTCACAGCCTATTCTAGCTAATAATCCTGCACCGTTTGTTTCAAACACAGATTTGAGCATTCCAAATGGAACAACTACTAGTATTGAATCAGGAGCTGTAATTATTCCAGCATTAGGCTTGCCAAATGTGGATTTTATGAATGTAAGTAGGCCCGCATTTGGAAATATAGCACCAGATATGGGTGCTTATGAATTTAATGGTTTAATACCCAATGCATGTTCGGGTACACCTACACCTGGACAAGCAACCTCTACATTAGTGAATGCTTGCGGAAATCCGTTTGTACTTAATCTCTCAGGCAATGTATTGGCCGGTGCTTTAAGTTATCAATGGCAGTCATCGCCATCAGGAGCCAATACATGGACTAACCTAGGAGCTGCTCAAACATCACCACCTTTTTCTACGACACAGTCAGTACCTACCGATTACAGATGCCTAGTTACTTGCACTAATGGTAATTCCACTGCAACTTCACTTCCAGTAACTGTCGGTCAGAATCCTCCTACCAATTGTTATTGTACACCATTAGCAACTGGTACTACGTATTGGATTAATAGTGTTTCTACTACTGGTGGTTTAGTCAATATAACCAATTTAAATAGTGGCTTGGGTATCACTAATATGGGGTATAGCAACTATACGACTACACATACCGTATCTCAGATACCCGGTGGTCAGGTAACTATTAATGCAGTAGGTAGTGGTTCAAGTACCTTTGGATGGGGTATATACGTAGATTGGAATCAGGATGGCGACTTTGCCGATCCGGGTGAGACTATGTTTACAACACCGGGGTATGTCAATTCCATTAATCAAACGATTACAGTTCCTATGACAGCTCTTCCGGGTACAACTCGTATGCGTATATACAACGACTTTTTGAGTTCTACTGCAGCAACCGGTCCATGTGGTCCGTTTGCATCTAGTGGTGGTAGTGAGGCTGAAGATTATGCTTTTCTTGTAGTAGCTAACTGCACTACAGCTAATGCTGGTACAGCCTCTGCATCTGCCTTATCTATTTGTACCGGTAATAGTGTTGTGTTGTCTACCAATGCGATTCCTTTTACAGGTTCTAGTCTTCAATGGTTGGTTGCCAGTAATATTGCAGGGCCATACACTCCTGTAGTGGGAGGTGTAGGTGGTCAATCAACTTCATACACAACACCCTTGCTTACTGCAGGAACTTACTTCTATCGAGTTCGTCAGGAATGTGCCAATTGTGGTCCATGTGCAGATACTTCTAACATTTTGACTGTGACAGTGAATGCAATTTCAACACCTTCCTCTACTACATCTTCTCAATGTGGACCGGGTATACCTGCCGCATCGGTGAGTTCTACAGCAGGTGCTCAAAGTACCGGTCAATTCTTTTGGTATGATGCTCCAACCGGTGGTAATCTATTGCAGTCGCCACCTTATGGCGCATTGCAACCATATTATTTTAATGACTTTTCCAGTCCTACATTAGGAAATGCATCATTAAACGGAAATGCCTCTGTAGGTTCTGGTGTATTAACTATCACACCGAACACTACCAGTCAACATGGTGCTATCATGGTAAATGCCTCCGGACTACAGTCTAATAAATACCGTGCAGAATTTGATTTGACCACGGTCGGTGCTGGTGTCGGTAACATGGCTGATGGTATTAGTTATAGTTTTTCAGATGATGGTGTACCTGGTATAGAAGCATCTATGAATGCTGAAAATGGTACAGGTTCTAAATTAAAAGTAGCTTTTGTGGCTTATGGTGCAGGCCTTACTGGTGTATTCTTGATGTACAACTGCCTTGTAAACGAACAGACTCCTGCTACGCCGGGAGTATTGGCTCATGTGAATGACTTGACATGGTTGAATAGTACAAAACATGTGACTATCGATATTGATAGTTTGGGTAGAGCTACCGTCGCATTAGATGCAATTGTATTATTTAATCAAGTACAATTACCTCCGGCCTATTTAAGTGCTAATAGAAGCAACTGGACACATATTGTCAAAGGTCGTACCGGTGGTATTGCTATGGGAATGTCTATTGATAATCTAGACATTAAAACATCTTCATTTGTACCGGGTTATAATACTTTTCAGTCGTCTATTTCATCTACCACTACATTTTATGTGGCCGAAATGGGTCAAACCGGATGCCAAAGCGACCGTGTACCGGTACTCGCAACAGTAGTTCCTCCTGTAGCGGCCTCAGCAAGTGCGAGCCCATCGGCAATAGTTTGTCCTACTGCTACAGTAACATTACAAGGTTCAGGAGCAGGTGTGGGTGGTTCCTATTTATGGAATGGTAATCCTACTATGACTGCTGATACTGTATTTAGCCCGGCTGCTCCCGGTACTTACACCGTGACTGCCATAGATCAAAACGGTTGTTCTAATACAGCTACTATCACTATTTCTACTCACCCTGTTATCACTGGTTCTACGTCTGCATCACCCACTTCTGTATGTGTGGGTGGCTCATCTACATTGACTGCGGTGCCTACCCCTCAGTGTTTTGGAACTACTAGTGGCTTTGCCGGAATATATGCACCAGGTAATTGGAATCAAAATCCACAAAACAGTAATGGTTTTGTCAACTTTAATACAGCTCCTATTTCAATTACGATTACATCAGGTACCAATGCTTCCGGAAATCCTGGATATACAAATTACGGAACTGTGATACCTTGTCCTGGCACGGTCACCTTCAACTGGTCTTATACTAATCTGGGTTTAGCGGCTGACGATATTCCTCGCTACCGTATAAATAACGGAACTCCTGTGAATTTTTCAGGATTTAATACAAATGGATCGCAAAATCAAAGTGGTTCACAAACAATAACGGTTAATGCCGGTGATTCTCTGTTTTTAAGTGCTTATACTACTGATAATGATGCGTTTGGCTGTGCTATACAAATTACCAATTTTGTGGCACCTGCAGCACCTACAACTGGAACCGCTACTTTCTGGGATGCTCCTACAGGCGGTAATAATCTGGGTGCTTCTCCAGCAACGGTCACTGTACCTAATCCAGGTATTAATACCTTCTATGCAGAGTTTACTACCACGAATACTCTTTGTCCAAATCCGATTAGAGTCCCAGTTACTGTAAATGCTAATAATCAACCCATTGTCTTAGCTCAAGTAAGTCCTGGTAACACTATTTGTGAAGGTGAAACAGCTACTCTAACAGCCTTTGCACCCGGAGGTGGAACGTATACGTGGCAAGGTGGTACTACACCTACCACTGGTAGCCCTGTAAGTGCATCTCCAATAGTCAATACCGTTTATACAGTGACAGTGCAAGACGGCAATGGTTGTCTTGGTACGGCAACAGTTAATATCGATGTCAATCCACTTCCTGTAGTGAGCATCAACTCTACGCCCTCTGCCCCAATCGTAGTATGTACACAAGATCAACAAGTGACTTTGTCCGGTAATGGTGCTAACTCCTATAGTTGGTCTGGTGGTGTTCAGAACGGAGTTGCATTTACTGCAGCAGCAGGCACTACTACTTATACAGTGACAGGAACTACAGCAGGCTGTAATGCAACCGCTACCATAGATGTTACGGGTAATGTGAATCCAACTGTAACTATTTCAGCATCAGCATCCAATCTGTGTTTTGGTAATACAACCGAATTAACAGGAATTGGCGCATCTACCTACCAATGGACTTCGGGGCCAAATACAGCCAACTGGGTATTGCAACCCAATGCAACTGCTACTTATACAGTAACAGGTGTTGATGGTAATGCTTGTAGCAATACATCTACAATTCAAATTAATGTATCAGCTACTAATAGTTCTCTTTCAACTTCAACAGCCACAAGCGCCAATAGTCAACCAGATGGATCAAGTGTAATTTACACCAATGTAAGTTGCGATCTAATAGCTGGAATTGATGATGGTGTGGGCGGAAATGTACTAGGCAATGTAGTTGCTACAGTTAATGTTTCCGCTTCTGCTCCTTCATATAATGGTCAGCCATATGTTCGTCGTTGGTATGAAATCACCCCTTCTAATAATGGACCGGCTACAGTGACTTTATATATAGATCAAAGTGATTTTGCTAATTACAATACCAACAGTGGTACGTATGCTCCTTTGCCTACATCAGGTAACAATAGTGATCCTAATATTGCCAATATTCGTATCAGTCAAATCAGTGGAGGACCTCTTGGCATAGGTACAGCAACTGTTATTACGCCTACTGCCAACTGGAACGGTTCACACTGGGAATTAAGCTTTCCGGTTGCTGGTTTCAGTCAGTTTTATGTTCATGGAGCAAATCCTGGCAATATTCCATTGCCTGTAAGTATTTCTTCTTTCCAAGGTCGCAAATTAGCACAGTCAAATGAGTTGAACTGGACTACGATGAATGAGCAAAACAACTCTCATTTTGTATTGCAATATGCTACCGATGGTATAAACTTTAGTGATCTGGCAAGAATAGATTCCAAAGCTCCTAATGGTAATAGCCTACAAATGCTTAATTATAGTTTTGAACATGCTTCGCCCGCTATGGGACACAACTACTATCGTTTGTTGCAGGTAGATATTGATGCTAAAAGTACCTTAAACGCTAAGGTAGTAGACCTCATTTGGGGTGCCAATGGAAGTACTGTTTCAGTCTATCCTAATCCTACTAAAGGTATGGTCAATATTGATTTGTATACCTCACGTGCACAAAACACTACAATAAAATTGTTAGATATGAGCGGTAGAGTAGTGAAACAAATACAAGCACGCAGTGAAGCGGGGGTCAATAAGTTATATCTTGACATTAGTGATCTGGCCAATGGTATTTATAGCATACAATTATTCGAAAACGACATCATGACACATGTAGATCGTATTCGAAAAAATGACTAAATCCTATCATATAGATATACGTTAAAAAAAAATCCCGGCGTTTAGTCGGGATTTTTGTTTAACCCATCTTATTATGCGTAAGGTATTGTAGTGAAAAGCACTAAACTACGAAATCAGCGCTTTAGTGAATGAAGCCTATTCTGCTATAGGGTGAATGAACAATAATGAGTGAAGTGATGATTTTACAGGTGTTTTGACTTGTAATAGTTTGTCTTAAGCTTATTCTTCATTTGAGATAACTAAAGCAAAATAGTTCATAAGGTAAATATCCCATCTTACCTAAAAACTTGAATGTGATAATATCATGAATTGCCTGCATAAAAAAAGAAGTACTGCTTAGCTTTGCGATTGGCTTGTTAACAACTCATTTATATATATACTGCCAAGTCTGAAATGATTACTATCTTTTGTAAAACGTACTATTCTCGCACCAGTTCAAAATAACTAGTTGCCACTTTATTGCCGTTTACAAGCAGATGAATTTCGTGTATACCTTTCTTTTGCTTTCGTGTGCTAAAATCTTTTAATAAGTTTCTTTTGCTATATGCAATGGAGGCTCTAGGAGCTAACCGAATGTTTTTCCATTTGTATACTTTTGAACTTTTATAACCATTTTCATTTGGGTAATCAATCTGGTAATCAATAATGATAGTATGATTGGCATTGTCGCATGAAGTTAATTCAACGGTCAGTTCAATATATTCATTTAAGTTAACAACATTTGGCTGGCAAGTAAATGTATCAATACGAATGGAAACATCTCCACTTACATGAAGCAGGGTTAGTGCTTCCTTATTCCCTTGTTTCACTAAGCTTCTTAATCCTCTCAGGATAATCCAGTTGCTGAATATATTCGCATCATCCCATTCCTTTAGAAAGTGTAGCAAATACTCGGGATTGTCTTTGCTAATATCATTGAGATGATTGGCTACAGATTTACGTACATAAAGCTCTTCATCTTGTCGTAAGGTATTTAATATATTCCGACTATGCCATGGTTCTCGAATCATAATAGGGAGTGCAAATGACCAGGGTAGTCTGGGGCGAGTTCCCTCCGATGCTAGTCGTCGTACATGATGATTGGCGTCCTGTGAAAATAGCTCCATATAGTTTAGTGTTTTCTCAAAATCATTCAGTAAAAAATGCCGAATCGCAAATTCAGAAGTTCCATATCTGGTAAATAATTTTAACGCATTTAAACTACTTTCAAAATTTCCTATGCCATACTTTGCTACATATTCAGGAAATATAATCGTCGTATACCCTGGTTTCATTTTATCGATGACTTTGGCAAAAAAAATTAATTTATCTTCATAAGATAAACTGACAAACTCATGCAATAAATCAGCCGTAAATCTCATTCTATCATTCAATTCTAGTGAATCTATCCTCGCTAAAGCTCTTTCAATAAATAGCTTTTTTTGAAATTTCGGATGATAACTACCACATATATTTGCTAAAGTGGTGTAATAGTTCTCATTAAACATCTCTTTTAATGGTTCCATAACACGAATGTACTGTATAAATCTGTTTCTAACTTTCTTTAGATACCCTTCTAAATGTAATCGTTCATTCTTACTTTTGTCACTTATTTCAAACGAATTATACATACACTATGCAAGCAGCTACACTAGAACAAGCACGTAAATTAGGGTTGACGGAAGATGAATTTAATAAAATTGCCGAAATTCTAGGTCGTACCCCCAATTTTACTGAAACAGCTATGTATAGCGTAATGTGGAGTGAACATTGTAGTTACAAAAACTCCATCAAATGGCTCAAAACTCTTCCCAAAGACGGGTCTAAAGTGCTCGCAAAAGCCGGAGAAGAAAATGCCGGTCTTATCGATATCGGAGATGGTTGGGCTTGTTCTTTCAAAATAGAATCTCACAATCATCCCTCTGCTATAGAGCCTTTTCAAGGTGCTGCCACCGGAGTAGGTGGGATTCATCGCGATATCTTTACGATGGGTGCTAGGCCCATTGCCGCTCTCAATTCTCTGCGATTTGGCAATATAGACGATGAAAAAACAAAACACTTGCTAAGAGGAGTCGTCAAAGGAATTGGACACTATGGCAATTGTTTCGGTGTGCCTACCGTTGCTGGCGAAACCTATTTTGAAGATTGTTATAACACGAATCCCTTAGTTAATGCCATGAGTGTGGGTGTTGTGAAAGTAGGTAAAACCATTTCGGCCATTTCTTATGGTGAAGGCAACCCCGTGTTTATCGTAGGGAGTGATACCGGAAAAGATGGTATTGGTGGTGCTAGCTTTGCCAGTGCTGATATCACTGAGCATAGTGTCAACGACCTGCCTGCCGTACAAGTAGGTGATCCCTTTCAAGAAAAAAAGCTTCTCGAAGCCTGTATGGAACTCGTAGAAACAGACGCCGTAATTGGCATGCAAGACATGGGTGCTGCCGGGATCACTTGTTCTACCTCCGAAATGAGCGCCAAAGGGGAACACGGTATGATTATCTGGTTGCATAAAGTACCCACTCGTCAGAAAAATATGAAAGACTGGGAAATGCTCCTCAGCGAAAGCCAAGAACGAATGTTGGTCGTCGTAAAAAAAGGCCATGAAAAAACAGTCACTGACATATTTGACAAATGGGATATCCATTGCGAACAAATCGGTGTCGTCACTAAGGATACCAATCTTAAATTCTACATGCATGACGAATTAGTTGCCGACGTGCCAGCCGAAAGTCTGGTACTAGGTGGTGGAGCTCCCGTTTATGAACGCGAATATAAAGAGCCTGCCTATTTCACTGAGCGTGATGCATTTGATTTCCAATCCATTCCTATCCCTCAAAACCTTCAGGAAACTGCTCAACAATTAGTAGTTCTACCCAATATTGCCAGCAAACAATGGATTTATAATCAGTACGATAGCATGGTAGGTACAGCCAATAGCACTACCAATGCTCCTGCAGACTCTAGTGTGGTATGGGTCAGAGGCAGTTCTAAAGGAATTGCAGTCACAGTCGACTGCAATAGCCGTTATGTACATGCCGACCCTTACAAAGGTGGTCTCATCGCCGTCAGTGAAGCCGCTCGCAATATAGTGTGTAGTGGTGCCACACCCGCCGCTATTACCAATTGTCTTAATTTTGGCAACCCCTACAACCCCGAAGTTTACTACCAATTTGTCTATGCACTCAAGGGTATGAGCGATGCCTGCCTTCGATTCGATACGCCAGTCACTGGTGGTAATGTCAGTTTCTACAATCAATCACCCGACGGTGCTGTATATCCAACACCTACCATTGGTATGGTAGGTGTCATAGAAGATATCTCGCGCCGAATGACCATGCACTACCAACAAGCAGGCGACAAAATTTACCTCATAGGACAGCACAGAAATGACCTGGGCAGCAGCGAATACCTCCACAAAATCTGTAAAGTAGCCATATCGCCGGCTCCCCATATCGACATTGAAGAGGAATTCACCACACAGCAAGCCACCCTCCAACTCATCGACAAACAACTCATACGTTCAGCCCACGACATAGCCGAAGGTGGACTTTTTATCGCTCTCCTCGAAAGTGCCATGCCTTCACAATTAGGCTTTAGCATAGAGTTGGCACAAGATATTCGCCCCGATGCCTTCCTTTTTGGCGAAGCACAAAGTAGAATCCTGGTCAGCGTGGCTCCCGAAAAAGTTCACCCATTCGAACAGGCATTGCAAGGCATACCTCATAGTTATGTAGGTGAAGTAACAACCGGAGAAATTCTCATTCAACACAGCTCATGGGGCCACATAGCAGATTGGAAGCAGCAATACGACATCGCACTCACATCAAAAATATAACCGGTTTAGAACAGATTGAAGTAAAATGCCATGTTTCCGAAAATAACATTTTTGGAGCTCATCGGCATCTACACTATTTGGCTACCGTCTCGCTATCCGTTCCTTCCGCATCTCATACCCACTTCTAGTGGCATACCGATCTTACAGGCGTTGACACCAATTGTGGCATACTTCTCAAAAAGATGCGGAACCACTTCTATCGAGGCTAAAGCTCAAGGTCTAAATCATTATGGAGCAAAGTCAATACAGCAATCAAAAAATGTAAATCAAAAACAAAATAATCCAGCAATAATACCTGCTACTTCTTCATCATCAATACGACATGATCAATGCCATCTTTTTCTTTCCACTTCACTATCACTTTTTCAGAAACCAGAGCATCTACCATAATACCGGTATAATCTGCTTGAATGGGTACGTGTCGGCTGTATCGTCTGTCTACTAAGCACAGCAATTCCACTTCAGATGGTCTGCCAAAATCCAGTATAGCATCCAAGGCACTGCGAATAGTGCGTCCGGTATAAAGCACATCATCGATGAGTATCACTTTTTTGTTTTCAATACTGAAAGGGATGTCTGTATAATCAGGTACTAGTGTATTGCCTTTATTAAAATCATCGCGATAAAACGTAATATCCAGCTTGCCATAAAGAGGTTTGCCATGCAATGCAGATTCAATATAAACAAGCAGTCGATCCGAAAGATCTACACCTCTAGGTTGGATGCCAATTATCACCGTATTAGAAAAATCGCCATGATTTTCCATCAGCTGATGAGCCAAACGCTTAATAATGACATCAAATTTATCTGAATCTACTATAACTTTCACGAATAGATGTTTTGACAAATGTACTATAATTTATTCTATACTACTCAAGCATCATTTCATCCGATGCTATTCATTTTCGGTATCCACAAATACGGCATCACTCAGCTTGGTATTGATCTTATAGTTCGAAAAATGTAGCTCGATTTTACCCTTTTCTTTTTGCAAACCGGAACTGGTTTTTGGCGAAGATTTTTTGTTCAGATCCGCAGCCATCATCTTAGGCATTTTTATTTTGTTCATTTCCATAGTTACAAAAATGCTGGAGGGCAGATGGCTCGATATTTTATCATTATACTTACTTTCAGACTCCACTGTTCCATTTTGCTTAGACGTAATCTGAGATTTTACTACTTGCGGATTAATTGTTTTTATCCAGAATTTTCCCAATATTAAATCTACATCTTGCCGCAAAGGAATGATATTGACTACCGCACATTCACTGTTTTGAATTTTTTCGTATCCACTGATAACAGCAGTATATGAATTGGTATCTTGAAGTATTGCACCTATCTGCTGCATGGGATTTTGTTTTGGTAAAAAAAAGATGCCCTTTGCTTTAATCCGAAACTTGTCGGGTTTTTTATAGAATACTTTACCCTGCATATCATTCATTTTCACACCCGGCAGATTAAATTGCATCAGCACATCCGCAGAGTAGTCGTGTACTTTGGCAAATTGCTGATTGAGTGTCCGTATCAAGTGTTTAGCATCTGCTTGCGAATAGCTTTCAGTTACAGAGAATAATAAGGTAAAGAGAATAAGTATAGTAGCTCTCATTAGGATTTAATATCTTTTTTGTTGAAATAGATGATAGAAACTGCCAAAAAGACGATGATATGAAAAAAAAGTATCAGCGCTGATAACACAATATCTTGCATCGGTACCGGATCTTCAAAAAAGCTCCGCCACGATATCATATGGGTCGTAAAAAGAAAAGGTTTGATGACATCAAAGCTCGGAAGATCAAACATGCCGATAATCGTAAATACAATGATGATAGCCATTACACTCACTATCGGAGTTATAGAATTGTCCATAATAGCCGAAAGCATTGTGGATAATGAAGCGACCACACTAAGCGACAAAAAGGCTATAACGAATGCGCCCAACCATCGCCAAGCGATATCATCGGATCTAATAATTGTGAGCGCTTCGCTGTTGAGGTAGAGTAAATCGCCATCTCCAAATATGAGATGAGACACAAATAGAGCCATGATACCAAGCAGTAGAAGAAGTAATAGGGTATAAAACATTCCCGCTATCCATTTCGCCAATACAATTTGAGTGCGATTGGCTGGTCGAGAGAGTAGGAATCGTACGGTACCCGCAGCTGTTTCGCCACTTATCAAATCGCCCGTTACAAGGGCTACCAGAAGAGGCATCTGAACGATAAGTGTTTGTAAGATGATAAAGCAGATCAAATTGCCGTTGATGGTTTTGCCATTCACATCAAATAGAGTATCGATCTGTTGTGTCACAAAGGATAATACCTCTTTGCCATCATGTAGAAAAGCTGTTTGCAACATAAGGCAAATAAATAATATGACACCAAAGCCTATAAAGCTGCGCGGACGACGAACAGTTTTGATAATTTCATTATATAAGATGGCGCTAAATCGCATGTGCTTGATTGGTATTAGTGATTTTTAAAAAGTAATCTTCAAGTTGATTTCGATAATCAAGTCGATATACTGTAATACCCTTGCTTTGAATGTCTTGTAGAAGAGCTGGTATTTGTTCTCGACCCATTCGTAATTGAAAGGTGTTTTCTCTTCGTTCATCTACAAGTTGATACCAAGTGGTTGTCGTAAATGACTCAACAGACTCGTGCGATAATTCGATGCGAACGAGTAAGTCTGCCTGGGATAAGAGGTCGCTTACTTTGCCTTCTACTACTTTATGCCCTTTATTGATGATGAGCATATCGGTACAAATAGTTTGTACTTCGCTGAGTATATGCGATGAAAATACAATGGTTTTGCCTTCTTCTCTATTGAGCTCCACGATGATATTGCGAAGATCAATGATGCCTTGAGGGTCCAGTCCGGTATTGGGTTCATCTAGTATGATCAGGTCGGGATTGTGCAGGAGTGCTTGAGCCAGCCCGAGTCTTTGTTTCATGCCATGGGAGTAGGTTTTTACTTTGTCGTGTTGTCTGCCCCACAGGTCTACTTTTTTGTAGAGACTTTCGAATTGCTCTTTAGTAGTGGATAGTCCAAAGGCTCGTACTGATTGCATCAGATTTTCGTGAGCACTGAGATAGTTGTAGAAATCGGGTTTTTCGACAATACAACCTATCCTTTTGAATATTTCGCTACGATCGGTATTTATTTGTTTGCCAAACAAGAATATATTGCCTGAGCTAGGGCGTATCAAATCGAGCATCATTCGTAGTGTGGTGCTCTTGCCTGATCCGTTGGGCCCCAGAAAACCATAGATGGAGCCTTGGGGTACACTGAAGGAGAGTTTGTCGACCGCGACAAATTGTTGATAGTGTTTTGATATATTATTTGCGACTATAGCGGGATCTTCCATTGTGTGCAAAGCTAGTTGTATGCAAAAGTATACGGTATCAAGTTCTTTGATAGTATATACTATTGTTAATACAATTAGTGAGAGTGTCTTTTGTCATGCTAACCTAATAATTCGTAGGTTGTTTACTGAAATTCTCTTTTAGCTTTTGCCGTAATGCATAGTGTGTATGAGTATGGTGAAATACGCAGGTATCTGGTCTTTTTCAATATTGTATAAGTTGTGTGCGAGGATTGATTTTAATAAGTAATAGTGATCAGAAAAGCTGAACGAAGTAAAAGACGATGAAATATAGACGTGATAGCAGCCGACACCGCATCACATTTGAACTTTCTTTGTGTACGAGGGCATGAGATGCGGTATAGGCGTATAGCACGATGTGGCTGAGTGACGTAAATCCGCTGGTCTCCAAAAATAGATGAAATTGGGAGCTAAGCTTGGATGGGTCTATGAGGAGGTATTACAATTCCTTTTTGGGATTGCGAGTGAGGACTTCGTCTACCATACCATATTCTTTAGCTTCTTGAGCTGTCATCCAGTAGTCGCGATCGCTGTCTTTTTCTACTTTATTGAATTTTTGTCCACTGTGTGTGGCAATGATATCGTAGAGCTCTTTTTTAAGTTTGCCTATTTCGCGAGCGGTGATTTCGATATCACTAGCTTGTCCTTCAGCTCCTCCCAATGGCTGATGTATCATTATGCGTGAGTGACGAAGTGCGGTGCGTTTACCCTTGGTGCCGGCACACATCAGTACGGCGGCCATACTAGCTGCAATACCGGTACATATTGTGGCTACATCGGGCTGTATTATTTGCATGGTGTCGTAGATACCCAGCCCGGCATATACGCTTCCGCCGGGGCTGTTGAGATACATTTGGATATCTCTGGTGCGGTCTGTGCTCTCTAGAAACAGGAGCTGTGCGGTGACGATATTGGCTACATAGTCGTTGATAGGTTCGCCCAAGAAGATGATTCTGTCCATCATGAGTCGGGAGAATACATCCATACTGGCTACATTGAGGGGGCGTTCTTCGATAATATAGGGTGTGAGATTGGTAATGGATTTATTGAAATGGGAGCTAAAATTGTGCAAAGTGGCACTGCTGATACCCATGTGTTTTACGGCGTATTTTTGAAAATCTTGATTGTTCATATTTATACTTTTTGAATTGGTCAAATGTAGGTTAAAAACTATAAAATAAAGTACTAATAATAGATAGATTTTTGTGATGTTTTATGAAGGGCTGTGTCGTATTTTTCGTGATTTCAAAAATTATTATACATTTGCACATGGCTATAAATACCAAAATCGTAAAAGAAGGTCTTACCTTTGATGATGTGCTTTTACTTCCGGCTTATTCGGAGGTACTCCCTCGTGAAGTAAATACGTCTACACAACTTACCAAACAAATCAAATTGAATATTCCTCTAATGTCGGCGGCTATGGATACCGTGACGGAAGCTCAGCTTGCTATTGCGCTGGCCAGAGAAGGCGGAGTAGGTATATTGCACAAAAATATGAGTATTGAGAAGCAGGCTGAACAGATACGCAAAGTAAAACGAAGTGAGAGCGGCCTTATTGTAGATCCGCTCACTCTGCATCCTGACGCTACTATAGGCGATGCGATACGTATCATGAGAGAAAACAAGATAGGGGGGATACCTATCATCGAATCTAATGGTAAACTGGTGGGGATATTGACCAACAGAGATTTGCGTTTTGAGAAAAATAACAAGCTGAAAGTAAAAGATGTGATGACATCTGAAAATCTTGTGACGGCACCCCAAGGTACTGATTTGCTCAAAGCAGAAAAAATATTACAACAATATAAAATAGAGAAGTTGCCTATCGTAGACCGTGCGAAGAAATTAATTGGACTTATTACCTACAGAGATATTCTTCAATACAAAAGTCACCCCCATGCAAGTAAAGATTCTATGGGTCGTCTACTGGTGGGGGCTGCTGTAGGCATTACAGCTGATTCGCTTACTCGAGTAGAGGCATTATTGGCAGCTGGTGTAGATGTAGTGACACTAGACAGTGCTCATGGGCACTCTAAAGGGGTAATGGATATGGTAAAGAAGATAAAAAAAGCATACAAAAACTTACCCGTAATAGCTGGAAATGTGGCCACCGCAGATGGGGCCAGGGCGCTTGCCGCTGCGGGTGCTGATGCCGTAAAAGTAGGTGTAGGGCCAGGTTCAATCTGTACCACTCGTATCGTGACTGGTGCAGGCGCACCTCAGCTTACGGCAGTAATGGAAGCTAGTGAGGCCCTAAAAAAATCGGGCGTTCCTATAATTGCTGATGGTGGTATTCGATATACGGGCGATTTGGTAAAAGCAATTGCTGCTGGAGCGTCTTGTGTTATGGCAGGCTCTGTATTTGCCGGTGTAGAGGAAAGTCCGGGTGAGACGATCATTTTCGAAGGGCGAAAATTCAAATCCTACCGCGGTATGGGGAGCATAGAGGCTATGCAAGAAGGATCAAAAGATAGATATTTTCAAGATGTAGAAGATGACATTAAGAAATTGGTGCCAGAAGGAATTGTAGGGCGTGTGCCTTACAAAGGTACGCTCAGCGAAGTGGTACATCAATTTGTAGGTGGATTGCGTGCAGGCATGGGCTATTGTGGCGCAAAAGATATTAGTGCTTTGCATCAAGCAAAATTTGTTCGTATTACACATTCGGGTATGCGCGAAAGCCATGCACATGACGTAGTGGTCACTAAAGAATCTCCTAATTACTCTCGATAAAATTAAGCATCTATTCATGACTCCAAAACTTCATTTTTGGGTAGTGCTCCTGCTATTGCTAATACCGTTTTGGGGTTTTGCTCAGCAAGCAGATTCCTCTGCTTGCAGATTGCGTATCAGCATATTGACATGTGGCCCCGGAGGAGAGTTATACTCTGTATACGGCCATAGTGCTATACGGGTAATCGATTCTTGTCATGGTTATGATGTGGTATACAACTATGGTACGTTCAATTTTAGTGATCCGGATTTTTATTGGAAGTTTACTAGAGGTAAATTGGATTATTATCTCAATGAGGAAAGTTTTGATGGCTTTTTTAGAAGCTATTCCAGAGAGGGAAGGAGTGTATATGAACAAGTGCTTTCTTTGTCGACTGAGGATGCGTATCGTGTGTATACTTTTTTGAAACATAATTTAGTGGAAGAGAATAAATATTATCGATATGACTTTCTGTTTGATAATTGTAGTACTCGTATCAGGGATATATTTCTGAATTTGTTCGGCAGACGTTTTCAGTATGGTTATGTGATTCGAGACGATAGTATGAGTTTTAGAACCGTTTTAAACCATTATGAACGGAATTTACATTGGGAGCGTTTGGGTATCAATTTGCTTATGAGCGATCAGGTGGATAAAAAAATGAATAATAACGAGAGTATGTTTTTGCCGGATTATTTGCAACGTGGTTTTCATGCTGCAAAACTAGATGCGAAACCTTTGATAGCTCAAACCTTGCAATTACTCCCTCAACAATTCTATGAATCTAAAACATCCAACACACCCAAGCGTGTGTTTTGGGCACTTTTGCTCATTGTGCTTTTGGTGTCCATAATGCCCAATGCGAAGAAGTATTTGATTTATTTTGATGTGTTGTTTTTTCTGCTCATCGGATTATTAGGTTGTTTTATGCTTTTTATGTGGTTGGCCACCGAACATGCGGTTTGTGCTAATAATCTTCATTTGCTTTGGGCCTTGCCTTTGCATGTTCTCTTTGCTTTTATTTTGCCCCGACAAAATGATATGGTGTATAATTATGCACGCTATGCATCGCTGATTCTACTATGGGCCTGTGTGCTACAATTATTCGTTAATCAAAAGTACATGTCTGAGTTGACGCCTTTACTGATACTGTTATTTATTCGATTGAGTAGCCACTCTAAACGCATAAGAATGTTAAATTTTAAAACTCAATTTGCACGTGTCGGAAATGCAAACTAAATCTACTAAGAGTGGTATACTATATCATGATCAAGGGCAAGGTATGCCATTAGTACTCTGTCATGGTTTTGCAGAAACCTCGGCTATATGGGATTTGCAAGTAACCAATTTAAGTGCAAACTATCGATGCATTCGTCCTGAATGGCCGGGAGCAGGTATTAGTCCCTTGGGAAGTCGACCATTTACTATGGAGATGGGTGCTGATCTGATCAATGATATTTTACGTCAAGAGGGTCTGAGTTATTGTGTTGTTTTGGGCCATTCGATGGGAGGGTATATCGCAATGGCATTTGTAGAAAAATATGAATCTCAACTACTTGGTTTAGGATTAATACACTCTTCTGCTTATGCAGATGATGTTGAAAAAATTGAAATTCGTCAGAAGGTGATTGAAGTAGTACGCAAAGGTGGTAAATCCGCTTTTTTACGATCTATGATACCCTCCTTGTACAGTAAAATACATCTGGAGAAACAACAATTAGCTATAGAAAAACACTACTCTATGGCTATGAAAATGAGCGATGAAGGGCTTGTACAATATTATAACGCTATGATACAAAGACCGGATAGAAGAGTGCTCCTGGCTTCACTAGCTTGTCCGGTATTGTTTGTGATAGGAACTGACGATATAGCTATCCCACAACAATTGATGCTACAACAGGCCTCTCTACCCACTCTTGCTATGATAGAAGTGATGCCGGAGGTAGGGCATACCTCTATGTGGGAAGAGCCCCAAAACTTGAATTTTATCCTAAATAAGTTTTGTAAATACATTGCATCAAGGAAAATGATGTAATTTTACACATATGCGCAAACTTGTTTTTTTCTTGTTTGGTCTTTTTATTTTCAATTATTCTTCCGCTTCCCATGTGGTGGGAGGCGATTTGACCTACGTATGTCTTGGCAATAATACCTACGAATTTATGATTAGTATCTACAGAGATTGTTTGCCACCCTCTCAAGGTGGTGGAAATCCTGCTGCACTCGAATCAGATAATCCTGCATTTATTAGTATCTATAATGGCAACAATTTTTTTTCTTTTGATTCTGTTTATTTTTTCGATAGGGTAAATATTCCCGCCAATTTTTCGAATGAGTGTATTAATAATCCTCCTGCTACATGTATCAACAGAATTCGTTTTAGGCTGGTAAAAGTACTTCCTCCCAATGCAAATCCTTATACGGTTATCTATCAACGTTGCTGTAGAAATGAAACGGTCAACAATATTTTGGCTCCCGGAATCACCGGTGCTACCTATTTCTGTACCGTGCCTCCACCTCCTGCCAACTGTAATAACAGTGCCGTGTTTAAAAATTTTCCACCCCAGATAATCTGTGCAGGAAACCCCTTCGTATACGACCATTCTGCCACAGATCCTGATGCCGATTCTTTGTCGTACGGATTTTGTGATGCACTCAAAGGAGGAGATCCCAACGATCCCAAACCGGCACTTACCAGTGGATTTTTACCGGTGTTGAGTACGGTTAACTATAGAGCCCCTTATTCCTTTGCAGTTCCTATGGCGGGTAATCCGGTAGTTCAGATAGATCCTGTAACGGGTGTAATAACCGGCACTCCCAATATCCAAGGCCGATTTGTGGTCACTGTATGCTGTTATGAATGGCGCAATGGTGCCATCATCAATGTCACTACCAGAGAATTTCAGTTTGTAGTAACCAATTGCTCAAAAGCAGTAGTAGCCAATATCCCACAGCTAAGTGATGAGCAGAATACCTTTGTGGCTAGCTGTAAATCGTTTACTGTCAATTTTATCAATAAAAGCTCCGGAGGCTTTAGTTATTTTTGGGATTTTGGTGTAGAGGGGATCTTGTCAGATACCTCCAATCTTTTTGAACCTACTTTTACCTATCCCGATACGGGCACTTACAGGGTGAAATTGATTGTCAACAGAGGTACTACTTGCCCCGACAGCATCATACGACTCGTAAAGGTATATCCTCTCTTCAATACTGACTTTTCATTTACAGGCAATTTATGTCCTGAGAATCCCATACAATTTAATGATTTAAGTACCGCTACCTTCCAGCCAATAAATTTTTGGGCATGGAATTTTGATGATGGGAATACTAGTAGTCTACAAAATCCAATTCACGTATTTGGTAATCAGGATAAGGTCTACAACGTATCACTCATCAGTGGTAATGTGTTTGGATGCAGAGATACAGCTCGCAAAAGTATTGACATGAAAAAAGTCAAAGTCTTTGCCGGCAATGATACCGTAATAGTTCGAAATACACCCATCACACTCTTTGGTCAAGGAGCTAGTCAATATGAGTGGACTCCTTCCAGTTTTCTAGATAATCCTTTCAGTCAGTCGCCTATGGCAATCTTCGCAGATACCGGTCGCTATACCT
This sequence comes from Chitinophagaceae bacterium, assembly GCA_036846185.1. Lineage (GTDB taxonomy): Bacteria > Bacteroidota > Bacteroidia > Chitinophagales > Chitinophagaceae > OLB11. The sequence goes on along the minus strand of DAIUCL010000013.1, from coordinate 9,843 downwards.
ACATCCTAAAAGGAGTTACTTCCAACGGCTGTGTGGATAATGATACGATCACCATCACAGTTGCAAGCGGGCCATACCTTACTGTACCGAATGCGTTTACGCCTAATGGCGATGGTACCAATGATATTTTCAAAATTTTGGCAGCAGGATATAAAGAATTGAAGACATTTCGCATATTTAACCGCTGGGGTGAGCAAGTATTTGCCACCACCAATTTCAGACTAGGATGGGATGGAAAACACAAAGGTCGCGATAGCGAAGTAGGTAATTATTATTGGGTTGTTACGGCCATAGACCTCGATGGTAATGAACAACTGATTAAAGGCGACCTCACTCTAATTAGATAAAACATGCAACATACTAAGACGATTATCATTACAGGTGCAAGTTCCGGTATCGGCAAAAGTGCCGCTTATCGATTTGCCAAAGAAGGTTATCAGCTGATTCTTACTGCCCGTCGTCAAGACAGATTACTCGCTCTGCAACAAGAACTAGCCGACTTGTATCAAACAAAATCACAACTACTTTGTTTTGATATTCAAAACCTCGATGAAGTTAAACAAGCAGTAGCTAGTATCGATAAAACTCAATTTCCTACTATCGATATACTGCTTAATAATGCAGGCCTGGCTGCCGGTATGTGTACCATCGATGCCGGTGAATACGATGACTGGAATACCATGATCGATACCAACGTCAAAGGGCTGCTATACATGAGTCGCGAAGTCATACCCATGATGAAGGAGCAGGGATTTGGACATATCATCAATATTAGTTCTACTGCTGCCAAAGATGTTTACCTGAATGGAAATGTATACTGCGCTACCAAACATGCAGTAGATGCATTGAGTAAAAGTATGCGTATCGACTTGTTGCCTCATGCCATCAAGGTTACAGCCATTAATCCCGGTGCTTGCGAAACGGAGTTCTCACTCGTACGATTCAAAGGCGATACCGAGAGAGCGGGCAACGTATATAATGGTTATCAGCCACTCACCCCGCATGATGTAGCCGATGCCGTCTATTATTGTGCCTCCATGCCACCACATGTGTGCATCAATGATCTTACCCTCACTTGCACTGCGCAGGCAAATGCTCTTTACACCCATAAAAAATAACGCATGATCGTAGAACAGTTTTATACCCAATGCCTTTCTGAAGCGGCTTATATTATTGCCTCTAACGGTGAAGCCGCCGTAGTGGATCCACTACGCGATATCGATGTCTATATCGCTTGGGCCGAACAAAATAAGGTGAAAATAAAATATATATTCGAAACTCATTTTCACGCCGATTTTGTCAGCGGACATCTCGATTTAGCTGCCAAAACAGGCGCACAAATTATCTTTGGACCTCATGCTCACACTCATTACTCAAAGCATGAAGCACAAGATGGCGAGTTGTTCACTGTAGGAGCTTGTACACTACGTATCATACACACACCCGGCCATACTCTCGAATCTACTTGCTTTTTACTGTACGATCCGCAGGGTATACCCCATGCACTCTTCACCGGCGACACACTCTTTGTAGGAGATGTAGGACGCCCCGATCTATCCGGTGGCCACTATACTACCGAAGAGCTAGCTGCCATGCTCTACGATTCGCTACAAAAACTCAATACACTTCCCGACCATGTCATAGTCTATCCTGCTCATGGTGCCGGAAGTAGCTGTGGCAAACAGCTGGGACCGGAGAGGCACAGCACCCTCGGGCATGAAAGAGCATATAATTATGCCCTACAAAGCCCCGACAAACTTCACTTTATCCAGACCGTGACAGAAGGTCTGTCGGAGCCGCCAGTTTACTTTTCGACCAATGCTCGTATCAACAAGCAAGGCTATGAAAGCATCGATCAGCTCAAGGAAAATGGTCTTGTGGCACTACAAGTCCACGATATCAAATACTGGCAGCAGCAGCAAGCAATCCTGCTCGATACCCGCCCTGCAACGATATTTACACAAGGCTTCATCCCCGGATCTGTCAGTATCGGTCTCGAAGGCCGATTTGCCGAATGGGCAGGTACACTTCTGCCATTTCATGAAAACATCGTCATGATCACAGAGCCCGGCAAAGAAGAGGAAACACTCATACGGCTCACTCGTGTCGGATTTGACCGTGTGGTAGGCTATCTGCAAGGGGGCTACGAAGCATGGGTACAAGCCGGCGAGCCCATCGATATGATTATCGACATCGAAGCCGACGAACTGCAAATGGATCTCAACTACGACGAGCATCTTGTGGTGGTGGATGTACGCAAAGAGTTAGAGTTTGATGCCGGACACGTGCAGACTGCCGTCAATATGCCCCTGCATACCCTCATCGATCTTATGAATATCAGCTCCTTCGAAGAAGATGATAATATATACATCCATTGTGCTGGAGGCTATCGCTCCGTGATAGCAGCTTCACTCTTCAAGCGACAAGGGGTGCATAATATTCGCAATGTGCTAGGTGGCTACGATCAGATAAAGCAGCTCAAAGGAATGCCACTAGTGGCAGCCAAAGAGCTACTGAATTAAAAATACTGAAAAGAAAAAATAGGGGAGCGCATCGTAGGTGCTACTATGTAGCTACAGTCCCGCTTTCCATTTCTATACGCCTTCGTTGCTCTCAGGCGCATATCCATTGCAATCGGGGCTATCTTTCATCGTTTGCAATATTAGTCATCTTTCTGTGCTTACCATATTGTCTAGGTATGTCATACTTTCAGTTCTTCTACTTGTTAGTATGGCCATCCTATTAGTAGTAGGGGCTATGTATGATCAGTATGTTTTAGAATCTGTGCAATATTGAATGCGATATAATCGCTCTACAGTGCTCACAACATAATTGATTATATACTCGTACAGACCGCCGATAAGGAGCCCGGGCTGAGGGGCTGCCGTGCTCGTAAGGCCACGACGCAGGAGTGGGTCGTGCTCCGAAGAGCACGACGGCACCCTGGAGAGGACGGATAATAGTTGATAAAGATCTAGAGCTGATAGCCCCAAATGAAAAAAATGGAAATGTATATGGTATTTATTTTCGAGCTGGAGTAGGCGATTTTCGTACATTGGGTTTAATGCCTTTGCCATCAGCCGGCAAGTCAGTGAAGCGCACCGGTTTTTTATTTTTATCCAAAAACCATACATTGGGCAATTCGTGTTTGCCGACATGGGGCCATGTTTTCATTTTTTGTTGGATGGCTATGCTGTCAACTTTTTCTTTATACTCTTTGTCGTAGATGATTTCGTCGGCTTGGTATTCTTGTACACGTTCTACTTGTCGGGTGCTAGTATTGTAGTAGGTCCAGTATCCGTGGCGTACACTGCCTCGGTTGCTTTTGATCACTACGGGTTTGAAGGTGTTGCTGATAGGGTCTTCGACCTGTATGGTGTCGTATTCATACTGTGAGCGTAGGGCAAGGTACTGACCGGCGCAGTATAATTTCCCCTCATCGTAGTAGCTAGCCTCGCCATGCCGGAGTCCATTTTTATAGTTTTCGGTGGCTAGTTTTCTACCTTGCTCATCGTAGCTAATCCATAGTCCTTGTTTGAGGTCATTGGTAAAGGATCCGTATTCGTAGTAGCCGGCTTCGCCATAGTGCGAGGGTGTGAAGAGTAGCCAGGTGCCTTGCCGTCGTTTGAGGGCATCTATACGATTGATCGTGTCGCCGTGTTCGGTGAGTTCAAAGTCGATTATAGTGGTAGTAGGAGGGGAGGGGACTGCTACGTTGTTTTTTTTGGGCTGGGCATGGGTTGCAAAGGCGCTGTATAAGAGTAGCCATATGCAAATCAATGCTTGAGTGAAGGGGTGGATGGGCATTAGTTAAATTGTAATTCTATTTCTTTGTGTTGATAATTTTTTTGTTTGCCATCATGCTCTATGATAATGAGTCCTTGTGAGGTGACACCCAGTAAGCGGCCTTTGTATAGTTGATGATTTTTTTTGAAGTGGATCAGTTCATTCATTCCTCGGAGGTTTTTATTGTACTGTTCGAGCAGAAGGTTTTCGCTGGTATAGAAGTCGGTACAATTTTTTTGTAATTTTTTTAACAAATGTTTCATCACCATCGGAACCTTGTGAGACTTATTTGTTTCGAGTTGGATGGAGCTGGCGTGGTTCAAATCCTGAAATTGTGTCTGATTTACATTGAGCCCTATGCCAATTATGGCATGCGACCAGGTATTGCCTCGAATCACATTTTCGATCAAAATTCCGGCTATTTTTTTGTTTCCGGTATAGATATCATTGGGCCATTTGATGCTTACTTCGCGCAGTTCATAATTGCTCATCAGCAAGTCTGCTACGCTAAGACAGGCGGCAGCATTGAGAAAGAACTGTTTGTCCGGGTGTATATCTGAGGTGTCGAGTATGAAACTGAATAGTAGATTTTTGCTTTCTTCGGCCTGCCATTTATTGCCTAGTTGTCCTTTTCCTGCTGTCTGGAAGTCGGCTCTGATCACCATACCATGCTCTGCCATTCCTGCATTGATGAGGCGCATGGCATAGTTGTTGGTACTATCTATTTCACTGAGCTCAATGACGACTTCTCCCAGGTGTGTTTTTTTCAGCATTCGAAGGTTTTTGTTTAGCTTTGTAAATTATTTCAGTTTAACAACATTACAAAATATTTTATACGCTTGAACACATTGGTAGAAGAAAAAAACAAAAAAATAAGTCGACTGACACTCAACAGCAAACTTATCAAAACGATTATAGCGGCTATAGCCGAGAAAAAAGGGGAAGAGGTTGTATCTTTCAACTTAAAAAAAATACCGGAGTCTGTAGCAGACTTTTTTATCGTATGCGAAGCATCTAATCATATTCAGCTCAAAGCTATTGCAGATAATGTAGAGAAAAAAGTGATAGAACTATGTGGTGAAAAACCCTATAAATTTGAAGGCAAAACTGGCGACAAATGGATTCTCATCGATTACATCAATGTAGTGGTACACTGTATGTCGCCGGAGCTCAGAGCAACATATAACTTGGAAGACTTGTGGCACGATGCCGAACAAAAACAACACGACGTATAATAATTTAGCAGAAGCCTTTTATGGAAGAGAATAAAAACAATCAACAGGGAGCTAACAAAACAGGTAATAATCAGCCACCACGTAAGGGCCCCAAATTCAATATCTATTGGATGTATGGAATATTTGCTCTTGTACTCATACTGATACAAGTAGTAGGTAAAGATTTTGCCAAAAATACTCGCGAAGAGTCGTTTCAGACGATCAATCAGCGATTTATACAACGCGGTTTGGTAGATAGTATGGTCGTATTTACAAAATCCGTCGATGTCTATCTGCATCGCGACAGCTTGCGTAAATCTGCGTATAGCGACTTGCTCAAGTCGCTCAATGGCAATGAAAAAGGACCTCACTATACCTTTACGATAGGCGATTTCAGTCAGTTTAGAGACGACATGAAAGAAGCCCAAAGTGAAGTTCCTCACGAGTATCGTATCAAAGTGACTTATGCAGAAGATGCCAAAAGTGGTTGGCTTGGTTTTATATTACAAATCATCATGCCCATCATCATCATGGTAGGCTTGTGGGTACTCATCATGCGTAAGATGGGCGGCGGTGCCGGCCCTGGCGGCGGCGGCGGTGGTATTTTCAATATAGGCAAGTCAAAGGCACAGCTTTTTGAGAAAGGTACCAAGGTCAATATTACCTTCAATGATGTAGCAGGGCTAGATGAAGCCAAAGTAGAAGTGATGGAAGTGGTAGACTTTCTTAAAAATCCCAAAAAGTATACCGCACTAGGGGGCAAAATACCCAAGGGTTGCTTACTGGTAGGGCCTCCGGGTACCGGTAAGACGCTTCTTGCCAAAGCCATGGCAGGCGAAGCACAAGTACCTTTTTTTAGTATGAGTGGTTCTGATTTTGTAGAGATGTTTGTAGGAGTAGGGGCTAGTAGAGTAAGAGATTTGTTCAAGCAAGCACGCGAAAAGTCGCCGTGTATTATCTTTATCGATGAGATCGATGCGATAGGAAGAGCGAGAGGCAAAAATCAAATGATGACCAATGATGAACGAGAAAATACCCTCAATCAATTGTTGGTAGAAATGGACGGTTTTGGTGGTGATAGTGGCATTATCGTATTGGCTGCGACCAACAGACCCGATGTGCTTGATGCTGCCTTGCTGCGTCCCGGTCGCTTTGATCGTCAGATATCAATTGATATTCCTGATCTCAATGGTCGTGAGGCGATTTTCAAAGTACATCTGAAAAAACTCAAAAAATCACCCGATCTTGATATCCACAAACTAGCCTCTCAAACACCCGGATTTGCCGGTGCGGATATAGCCAATGTATGTAATGAGGCAGCACTTATAGCAGCCCGCAAAGGCAAGCAAGAGGTCAATCTGGATGATTTTAATGACGCCATTGACCGTATCATCGGAGGTTTAGAAAAGAAAAATAAAATAATTTCACCCGAAGAGAAACGAGTCATCGCTTATCATGAAGCAGGTCATGCCGTATCGGGTTGGTTCTTAGAATATGCTTACCCCTTAGTCAAAGTTACTATCGTGCCACGTGGCGAAGCGGCTCTCGGCTACGCGCAGTACCTTCCCAAAGAAAAATACCTTACACTCAAAGAAGAATTGGAAGATAGAATGGCTATGGCGCTGGGTGGCCGCGCTGTAGAAGAACTCGTATTCGGAAAAGTATCGACCGGTGCGCTCTCCGATTTGCAGCAAGTTACCAAAATGGCTTATGCGATGGTATCGGTATATGGTATGAACGACAAAATTGGTAATATCTCTTTCTATGATCCGCAAAATGAGGGCTCTTTTCAAAAACCTTATTCAGAAGAAACCGGAAAACTCATAGATGATGAAGTTCGCAAAATTTCAGAGACGGCTTATTCTCGAGTTAAGAACTTACTCACAGAAAGGATGAATGAAGTAAAACTCATCGCCGAAGCTCTATTGCAAAAAGAAGTACTTTACAAAGATGATTTGGAAGCACTTATCGGAAAAAGACCATTTGAAGATCACTCGCCCGAAATGGCCATGCATACCGGTGCTGATGAAGTTGAAATCACTCCACCAGCTCAAGTAGAAAGCAATGCATTGGATGCTAACCCAATATCCGAAAATTCTGAAGATCAAGCGCATTCTAATCCCACTATCTAATCCCACGTTTCATGAATACTTCTCGCGAAAATATACTGGGCTCAATCCGAAAATCGCTACAGCAAAAAGTGGACAAACCCTTTCCGAATGTAGATGAGACCGGCGACATCTATACCCGTAGCAATCTCACCGTAGAAGAATGCTATGCCGAAGAGTTTGTAAAACTCGGTGGTAAATTTGTCTATTGTACCGGTGAGCAAGATTTTCTTCATAAGTTACTGATGCTGGCAGACACCATGAAGTGGCAACGAATACACGCACTCGACAAGCCATTGTTGCAGATGGCGTCGCTGCATCACATGCATCTTCTACACTCGGCTGAGGCTGAGCTTCATTCCATGGAGGTGGGTATATCTTCTTGTGAATTTTTGGTAGCCCGTACCGGTAGTGCCATCATGAGCTCCTCTCAAGACTATGGCCGCCAGCTACCGGTTTATGCACCTATCCATATTACATATGCTTATACGTCGCAAGTCGTATGGGATATTACAGATGCCATGAAGCGTATACAACAAAAATATCCCGATGGGATACCTTCTATGCTCAGCCTCACTACAGGACCTAGCCGGACTGCCGATATCGAAAAAACACTCGTAGTTGGGGTACATGGCCCCAAAGAAGTGTATACCTTTCTCATCGAAAAAGAATAGTAGGGCTAATCTTCACCGTCATTTATTTTCAAAATCAATAGTAATTGTGGTGTAATTAAGCATATTGCATTATGATATTCTACAACCCACGTTTTGCTGAATGATCGTAGTGAAGATTCAATATACTATAAACTCATATTAGGCAGTAGAAAACCTACTTCGTCTTGAATTATTTGCAAAACAGCAATTTAAAACTATATCTGCAGACACAATCTTAGTTGAATCCCGGTCATTTCTGTGTACTACGCTTATTTCACATACTCATTAAATATCCTATTGAGCCAGCGTAGCATTGCTAGTAAAAACAAGAAGGCAATCATCAGTAGCACCACATTGACTAAAAAGAAATTGCCTTTGTCCTCATACGTATCCCACATGCTGGCTAGCACACCACTCAGCTTATTACCTATAGATGTTGACAAAAACCAGCCACCCATCATCAATGCCGTAATCCGAGGCGGGCTCAACTTAGATACTATGGATAATCCCATAGGGCTAAGAAACAGTTCGCCAATCGTAATCACACCATAGCTGGCTATTAGCCACCATACACTCACTTTTTCTGCACCATTACTACCTGCTTTTACGGCGGCGTACATTACCAACGCACTCAAGCCCGATATAAGTAGTCCTAATGCAATTTTGGTTGGAGTCGTAGGTTCCACTTGCTTACGACGCAGAAAGGTAAAAAAGGCAACCACCAATGGGGTTAATAAAATTACCCAACCCGGGTTGATGGACTGGCTCAGATTAGTCGACCAAACACTGATCGTACTACCCTCAGTAGGTTTTTTGGCTTCCGCCATATTTCTAAAATACAGTGGATAGTTATATTCTCTAATCACCTCACCATGTTCATTTTTTTGTAAGCGAAAGTAGGCATCATAGCTCTCCACAGAGTCTTGTTGATATGTAATATCCTTGGAAAATTTCAGACTCGAAAACACTTCTTTCTGTGTGCCTGTCACTTCTCTATTCGTATAGCGGTCTGCCCACGTATTCAAGGCACTGCCATTTTGTTTGAAAACCGCCCAAAACAAAGTCACTACGGCAAAAATGGCTAATAATGCACCGATAGGTTTCTTTTCACTTTCTTTAGCTTTGAAATAGAGGCTACTATAAAAATATACGACAGGAATACAAGCAAAAATAAAGGCATCTGTACTATCGCTGCCAAAAATATGATTAGGAATGAGCCAGCCCAATATACCCGCAATCACGCTCGGTAATAGGATGATCATGACTATTTTGCTAAAAGGCATATCGCCCTCTTGAGCCTCTTTCTTTATATCAAATGCTTTGTAATGTTTTGTCCCCAACAAAAAAATTACAATGCCGATAAACATACCCACTCCCGCTGCCAAAAAAGCCCAACTCCAGCCCAGCATTATCTGCAATGCCGCTCCAAAAAAATTACACACAAAAGCGCCTATATTAATGCCCATATAAAAAATATTGTAGCCATCATCTTTCATATGTCGATGCTCATCGGTCGAATAGACATTGCCCAATAGAGTGGAGATATTTGGCTTGAAAAATCCATTGCCTAAAATAACCAAGGTCATAGCCAAATACAAGATAGGTTTACTATGAATACCCATCATACAATAACCAATACCCATAAGTAATCCACCTGCAATAATCGACTTGCGATAACCAAAATACCGATCGGCTAGCAAGCCCCCAATAAAAGGAGTTAAAAATACCAATGCGATAAACGTACCATATAGATCTGCCGATTCCGCCTCCGTCATCGCAAAGCCTTCCTTTACATCTTTCAGGTACAATGTAAATATACCAATCATCAGATAATAACCGAAGCGTTCCCACATCTCAGAAAAAAACAAAAATGGTAGTGCTTTCGGATGTTTTATTTTTGTCGTATTCATTTCGTAAAGAAACATCAATTTTTACTATACTCCTTATGTAAGAAGATTTTTTTTTGGGCGGCACACACGCTATCCGCTACAAGTCCTCGTGAGGGAGCCTGTTCTGTCTGGTCGTGAAGCGGGCTCCGTTCCTCCGCCTCTCCACTCCCGTCATCACTAGTCTCCCTCCCTG
>DAIUCL010000012.1:0-30601 GCA_036846185.1 Chitinophagaceae bacterium | reverse complement strand
GCCCACCGATGCCTTAAAACCCTTATTCCGATTCTCCTTATTGGTAAAATAACGCAACTCGAAAGGCGCTTCAATATAAGCCGTTGTCAACTTATACTTTTTATAATCAACAGCACCCTCCGGCAAAAAACTAATCTGTGTACTACTGTCACTCATCTGAACAACTTGATTTTTCAAATAAATATTACTTGTACCTATACCTACACCGGCCGCAAAACTGAAATTGGATTTCTGTATTGGATTATCATAACATATATATGCATTAAAAAATCGACCTATTCCTCCTAGCTTAATACTATCAGGCACATTGAGCCACGTATCATAGCCAGCCTGCAACATCACATAATCGCGTGAGGGTGAGCCAAAATTGCTCTTACTACTTTTAACCGAAGTCGAATTGCCGGACTGAGCAAAGGAAAATACCGAATTCGCTAGTAATAAGATGGTAAATATGCTTTTGTACATAAAATGATATTGGACGCAAATATATTCTATTCACTTATAACAAAGCGTTAAACCATAACTTTACCCTTAATATCACTTTACATACAAGTAAAACCTGCAACATGTATAAGCCCATTACAACAACTCTTTTTACCACTTATCAACTAAGTTTACGAATCACACACGTAGCCTGTATCTTTGTACTATGCCTCATTTAAATCGATTTTTTGTCTTCCAATGGATAGGATGGAGCGTATTCGCAGGCATCAATATATACATTACCGTACTTACCGGCGAACTCAGTAGTATACTCATTACTGTCAATTTACTTTTGGCACTCATGGGACTCATGCTCAGCTCGGCCTTTCGCAAACACATCATTGAAAAAGGCTGGCATCAATTTAATTTAGAAAAACAACTCATCCATGTAGCCATAGGCATTGTATTCCTCACCTTCATATACGCTATCTGCTACTACCTGCTCTTATTCATTTTTTTCCGCAACAAGCTCGCATTACACACCGACCTCGTGAGTATAAGCGGTACAATAATCGCTATATTTATGCTCTTCGTCTGCTGGACCTCTCTCTATTTTGCATGGCATTATATCGAAAAAAACCGCTCATCACTTATCAAACGACTTCAGCTTGAATCCGCCATGAAAGACCTTGAAATCAAAACCCTTCGCTCCAACTTACAACCTCACTTCATATTCAACTCCCTCAATAGCATCAGAGCCCTTATCGACGAAGACCCCAATCTCGCCAGAGAAGCAATCACAAAAATCTCCACTATCCTTCGCCACTCTATCGCTCACCAAGAAGCAACCAACACACTTCGAAATGAAATCCAATTTGTGCAAGACTATCTCAGCCTGGAAAAAATACGATTTGAAGAAAGACTCATTACTAAAACAGAACTCTCACCAGATACACTCGACTACCATATCCCCTCGATGATGTTGCAAACACTGGTAGAAAATGCCATCAAACACGGCATCTCCTCCTCCGAAAAAGGTGGCTACATCTATATCAAATCCTCTATTAACAACCAACAATTAATCCTTGAAATCACCAATTCAGGCACTTGGCAAGAAGAAGCAAAACACCCCGATAGCATAGGATTTGGACTTAGATCTACCATTCAACGACTCAAACATCAATATGGCGAACAATCACGACTGCAAATCCGCCATACCGACAAAGAAGTGATTATACTCATCGAAATACCTTTGACCAATAATTAATACCATCTATATGATACAAACTATCCTCATTGATGACGAACGACTTGCAAGAAACGAACTACGAAAACTTCTTCTGGATTTCTCCGACATTGACATCATAGATGAAGCCGTCAATGTGCAAGATGCCTTGGAAAAAATAGATCTTCATCATCCGGATCTAATCTTCCTTGATATTCAAATGCCTGGTAATAAAACCGGCTTTGACCTACTCGAATCACTCGACTATACGCCCAAAGTCGTATTCACTACCGCCTACAATGACTATGCCATCAAAGCATTTGAATACAATGCATTGGATTACCTCATGAAACCTATAGATCCTCGACGTCTAAGCGATGCCATACAGAAAGTAAAACTCTCTCTCAAACGTAACCGCGATGAAGAACAACGTAAACTAAGCATGAACGATCAAGTGTTTGTAAAAGATGGAGAACGCTGCTGGTTTGTAAAACTTTCTGAAGTGCGGATGTTTGAAAGTGTAGGCAATTATGCCAAAGTATTTTTTGCCAACAATAAACCTCTCATCTTAAAATCACTCAATTCTCTGGAAGAAAAACTAGACCCCAAAGTGTTTTTTAGAGCCAACAGAAAGCATATCATCAATCTGCAAATGATTGCAAAAATTGACACGCAATATAATGGCGGGCTCAAAGTGACGTTGCAGGGTGGAGAAGAAATTGAAATTTCTCGCCGACAAGCAGTAAAGTTCAAAGAAAATATGAGCTTGTAAGCCCTCTTCTCATCACGAAAAAAAGTGTCGATGCTCCTCATACCATGCAAAGGAAAGAGCAAGACCGTCTTTGACAGAAATGGAAGGATGATAACCTAAGAGTCGCTTCGCTTTGGACACATCGGCTAAGCTATGAGGAATATCGCCTTTTCTGAATGGTCCAAAATTTGGCTCAAGCGACGAGCCAGCAATAGTTCTAATATAATGGTACAACTCGAGCAATGTGGTACTATCCCCAAAAGCAATATTGTACACTTGATTCACGGCGTCCGGACTGTTTGTAAACAAGGCTTGTATATTGGCTTGCACTACATTGTCGACATACGTAAAATCTCTGCTGTAACTCCCATCACCATTGATCAATGGCGATCGATTATCTAGCACGGCATCCATAAAGAGTGGAATAACAGCAGCATAGGCTCCTTTGGGCGACTGATGTGGTCCAAATACATTGAAATAACGCAAACCTATAAATTCCATGTCATAGGTTTTTGCAAATACATCTGCATACAATTCCATCACATATTTGGTGACGGCATAGGGCGATAATGGCCGACCAATTATATTTTCGATTTTGGGCAAACTTTTGCTATCCCCATAGGTAGAGGATGAAGCCGCATATACAACACGTTTGATACCACATTCTTTTGCGGCGGTATATATATTGAGCGTGCCACTGATATTGGTCGCATTGGATCGTATAGGATCGGCTATACTTCGTGGAACTGAACCTAAGGCAGCCTGATGACTCACTAGATCCATGCCTTGCATGGCAGCCAGGCAAGTATCGTAGTCGGTAATGTCTCCTTCTATAAGCTCAAAGGCCGGATGAGACGCAAATGCTAGTAAATTTTGGCGATAGCCGGTGCAAAAATTATCCAAGACGCGCAGCTTTTCTACACGGGGGTCTTGAAGAAGTGATTTGGTTAGGTTGGAGCCGATGAATCCGGCGCCACCGGTTAGGAGTATCTTCATATTCGTTGCGAAAATACTACTTTTGCTGTATAGATTAAATAGTAGTGTGAGAATGCATCATAAAATAATATTGGTTTCCAACACTTCATGGAGCTTTTATAAATTTCGTAAGGGACTTATATCATGGTTTGTAGAGCAAGGGCACGAGGTGTATCTACTATCTCCTGCCGATGAACATATTGAGGATTTGCAAGCTTTGGGCGCTGTACATATTGCCTTGCAAGCTATGAGCGCCAAGGGAATAAATCCTCAAAGTGATATTAAATGCTACTATGAACTCAAACGATTGTATAAATTGCTCGCACCCGACATCATTTTTCATTACACCATCAAACCCAATATCTATGGCACATTGGCTGCAAACAAAGTATCCATACCTTCAGTAGCCGTCGTCACGGGGCTGGGCTTTACGTTTATCAACAAAGGTATCGTACCTACCATTGCCAAACAGCTTTACAAAAGAGTACTCCGAAAGGCAAACAGAGTATGGTTTTTGAATCAAGACGATTTATCCTTATTTCACAAGCTTAGCATTCTACCCCCCCATCTGGGAGAGATATTGCATGGCGAAGGAATTGACTGCACCCATTTTGCACCAATTACTGACAAATCTATCGGCAGCGCTACCGAGTTTGTATTTATAGGCCGACTACTTTACGACAAAGGCATACAAGAGTATTATGAAGCTGCTCGTAAGGTGCGTGCCTTGCACCCTGAGGTGAAATGCTCTGTGATGGGCTATCTTGGGGTCAATAATCCCAAGGCGGTCGATGAATCAAAATTTAGACAATGGGTGGATGAAGGCACCATTCATTACTATGGCTCATCGCAGGATGTGCGCCCAATAATGCAGCAAGCAAGCTGTATTGTACTGCCGTCGTATCGGGAGGGGCTGTCGATGGTATTACTCGAAGCGGCAGCTATGGCTACTCCTATCATAGCTACGAATATACCGGGATGCAAGGAGGTGGTAGAAGATGGTCGAACAGGCTATTTGGTAGCACCGATGCAATCGGAGGAGCTTGCAGAAGCAATGATCCGTTTTCATCGTTTACCTACTCCCGAAAAAGAGTCGATGGGGAGCACTGCTCGACAAAAAATAATCAACGAATTTTCGTTGGATAAGGTATGTGCGCAATATCAAAAAGTATTGACCGAATTGTTTTTGACCGAAGCACAATAATACGAAGTTCATAGACAGTATGAAGGTGACACTGCGGCAACGATTGTAATGGAAAGCCCGGAGTGTATTGATGGATTTTTTTCTAGCAGTAGGAGAGCGACCACCGGAAGCTACTCCTACTGCGCAGAAAAAACCAGCAAGACACGAGGACTTGCAATGGAAAGCGTGTCCGCCGCCCTTATTATTGACTTTGTCTTTTTAGATCATACCGTTGTCTTGCAGCTGTATTTTGAACGCTTTCAAAAAGAGAGCTCCCATGTTTTTGTGAGGGGGGACATAGTCATTGAATTTGTCTTGCAGGCCGGGTGTTTTCATTTGACTGCCCAGTTCACTCCATATTTCGAGCCAGTTTACATCTTTGCCGGAAGTAATACGCTTATTGACGGCATTGATGATGGGATCTGTGACGTGCATTGTGCCGGTCTGCTTGCTTGATATGATGTGTGCGTCCTCGGAAGTACCGAGTATGGTAGAGAGGTTGTGGTAGCCTCCACAGGAGCCTAATATGATGATCTTATCTTCGGGCGTGAGATACTTGAGCGTGATGGGTAGGTGATAACTGTGACCTCTGTGTATCACGACGGAAGCTTTGATGTTATTGTCTTCCATATGCTTGAGCATCAGTCGTTGAGCTTCTTCATCGCCGGGTTCGTCGATGGGCTTATTTGCATAGATGATAGTGGGCTTTTCGGATGTGGAGCTTATTTTGACCCATTTTTCGGCTTGCTCTACTTTCCATTCGGGCGCTTTATAGTTGTTCATAAAGTTGGCAAAAGACATTTTGCCATCTTCGTCACCGTAGAAAAATACTTGCTGATACACGATGCCATCGGTACTGAGAATATTTTTGTTGGGCACATAAGCGATTGGAGGAATGCGAAGTTGCGTTTGCAGTTCGTCACTACTGGTCGAGGGGTTTAGGATAGAAGTACAAAGGGTATGGAGCAAAAAGTAGACGATGAGTCCGCGTTTATTATTTTCTTGGTAGGTACGTTCATACTCTTTAGTGATTTCACTTCGAAGATAAATCAGGAGATTTTCATCGGTGATACTACCGAATGCATCGGCTACATCTACGGCATCTTCTACATCTCGTTCTTTGTTTTTGTCGATATTTCGTACAAAGCTAGCCATGAGTTCGCTACGCTGGGGCTCATCGATAGTAGCAAGAAAATGGGATAACTTATTGTACCCTGCACTCATACGAATAAAGGTGCGAAACTTATCCATATTCAATTCTTTGAGAAAGGCATCTCCTTTGAGCGGTGCCATCTTGGTGAGCATTCGATTAAATGTGCCTACGAAGGAGCTGGTATAAATTTCGTCGCTACACAGCACCATCAGATAGTAATGCTCACGGGCATTGAGGGGCTCCAAGCACTTGAATCGGACCGGATCGGGCGAGTCGTGCAATTCATTCATGATACGCACATATTCCAATGCCATCAGCTTGGATTCTCGATCAAGTATACGCTGCGTGAGTTTATTTTCTTTTCCTCTTTTGAGAATCAGTTGTTTGAAATACGATGCATTATCAGCGGTATAGGTATTGACCTTTTCTACACTCATTTCTCCACTTTGAATTTCGTCCAAAAAGCTAATAGCGCGCAGAGGTTGCTTAGCCTTATCGGCAATTTCTACAATTTTTACAACAAGTGGATCTTTGCATTTGCGTACTGCAGTTCGCTCAGCAGATGTACTGGTAGCATAGGTCATTATCAGATTAGGACGTTGGGGGGCAATGGTCGCCATGAGGGTTTCGGCGGCTTCGAGGTTGTAGAATTCATGAAATTTCTTCATCATCTCGTCCGGGTACAAGCGCACCATATTGTCGTACACTGCAGAGATGGCACGCTTATCGTCTTTAAACATATGCTGAGAGCCATACATAGCTCTATCAAAATGGCTATTGATATATGGTACGAGGTTCTCATTTTCGTCTTGCAGCTTATAAATTTCTACAAAGTGATTCAAGGCACTTTTATAATAATCAGGTTTTGCGGTACCTGTTTCCAGCTCTGCCTTCAACTGCTTCAGATATTCTTCGAGATGCATGAAGTAACGCACTTTTTTCCAATGATCCAGAGGTAAATTTTCGAAAATGATTTGTAACGCATCCACGCGCTTTATCATACTTTCAGTCAGACCGGAAGCTGCATTTTTTACCACAGAGATCTTACCATCCATCTGGCCATCCATTTCATCGGCTTGCTTTTGCAATTTGTCTATCTTATCATGCGACAGCTGCCTATTAATAGGGATAGGCTCCCACAATTCAGTAGAAGTCCAAGGATCTTTCTTGTCCTTTTTGGCAGGCGTTTGAGCCATTAGCAGATGAGAGCAAAGCAATACAATACTCAGTGAAAGATATTTTGTCATATGTATAAGAGCAAAAGTAGAACGAATTATATTTTTTTTTATATAATTAAGACGACTTTAACCCTTTGCACCTCTTATTCCATCATAAGCATTTGGGGCTATCATCCCAATAATCAAGTCATCTTTGATCCGTCCTTTCCGGAGTGCCGTCGCGCCTGCTGCGCGACCTCCTCGTACCTCGTCGCCCTCCAAGCACGGCAGCCTCTGGTCGCAGTAGCACTCTCATCGGTCTGTGATTTTGAGCTTGTGCATACTACATTACCCTCCGTCATCTCATTGACACACAGTACAAGAAGTACACCTATCCACTCACTCAGTAATCTATTTACACCCATTTGACAACAGAATGTGAAAGACATAAAAACATTATTTGACTTTACATCGAATACTATTACCTTTGCGCAAATTTTTAAGAACAAGAGTACGCATCCTATTTGCGTGTTCATATACAATTAGAAACAATATGTCAAACAACAAAGGTCAAATCAAACAAATCATTGGTGCCGTAGTAGACGTGCATTTTCCCGGTGAAAACAAGTTACCTGAAATCTTTAATGCCCTGGAAGTAAAACGTCCGGACGGATCTATACTCGTCATGGAAGTACAGCAACACTTGGGTGAAGACAGTGTACGTGCTATAGCCATGGATGGTACAGAAGGTCTGGTACGCAATATGGAAGTTATAGATACAGGCGCTGCGATCGCTATGCCTACCGGCGATGCTATCAAGGGGCGCTTGTTCAATGTTACCGGCGATGCCATCGACGGACTACCACAGCCTTCCAAAGCCAATGGACGACCTATACATGCTGTACCTCCAGCCTTCGAAAACCTAAGTACAGCGTCCGAAATCCTTTTCACCGGTATTAAAGTAATCGATTTGATCGAACCTTATGCCAAAGGAGGTAAAATTGGATTGTTTGGAGGTGCCGGTGTGGGCAAAACCGTATTGATTCAAGAATTAATCAACAATATCGCCAAAGCCTACAGTGGAGTATCCGTATTTGCCGGTGTGGGTGAGCGTACACGTGAAGGGAATGACCTCATGCGTGAGATGATCGAAGCAGGCATTATGAACTATGGAGATGCATTCAAACATAGTATGGAAGAAGGCGGATGGGATTTGGACAAAGTAGACATGGAAGGACTAAAAGATAGTAAAGCAACCTTCGTATTTGGACAGATGAACGAGCCCCCCGGAGCTCGTGCTCGTGTTGCCCTCAGCGGTCTTACTGTAGCCGAATACTATCGTGATGGCGATGGCAAAGGCAAAGGACGTGATATCCTATTCTTTGTCGACAATATCTTCCGATTCACTCAAGCAGGTTCTGAAGTATCCGCTCTACTGGGTCGTATGCCTTCTGCCGTAGGATACCAACCTACCCTTGCTACCGAAATGGGTCTAATGCAAGAACGTATCACCTCTACCAAAAATGGTTCTATCACCTCTGTACAAGCCGTATATGTACCTGCTGATGATTTGACCGATCCGGCTCCTGCCACTACATTTGCCCACTTAGATGCCACTACGGTATTGAGTCGTAAAATTGCCGATCTAGGTATCTATCCAGCGGTCGACCCATTGGATTCTACCTCTCGTATCCTTACCGAAGCTATCGTAGGTGAAGCTCATTACAAATGTGCTAACCGAGTAAAATTAATCCTACAACGCTATAAAGAACTACAAGACATTATCGCAATTCTTGGTATGGACGAATTGAGCGAAGAAGACAAACAAACTGTATCTCGTGCTCGTAAAGTACAACGTTTCTTATCACAACCCTTCCATGTAGCTGAGCAGTTTACCGGACTCAAAGGGGTATTAGTACCTATCGAAGAAACTATCCGCGGATTCAATATGATTATGGATGGTGAAGTAGACGAATATCCCGAAGCGGCATTCAACCTGGTAGGAACTATTGATGATGCGATCGCTAAAGGTAAAAAATTAATGGAAGCGGCTAAAAACTAAACACAACATGCATTTAGACATACTTACCCCCGAACGAAAAATATACAATGGAGATGTGTACGGTGTAGTACTACCCGGAGTTGAAGGCTACTTTGAATTGCTCGATAATCATGCCCCCATAGTAGCCGCTCTTGGACCTGGTAATCTCAAAATCCTTAAAGACAAAAATATACAAGAAGTATATAAAATAGACGGAGGGTTTGTAGAAATGAATAACAATAATACAATCGTACTGATTGAAGGTGCCGAAACCTTAGAATAGGCATCTATCTCAAAAACTAAAAAAAAGCTACAGTGTTCTGTAGCTTTTTTTATGAACAAAGCTAAATTGTATTATTCTACTTACATAATCCGGCAATTCAATGTATTCTTGCTTATACAGTAACCATACTGCAATTACCTATTGCTATAGATCATGCAGCCCAGTGAAGCATTTTATAAAAAATCATACTACTGGCTAAACCACGAAACCAATAAGCTTGGAAAGAAAGATATTCAGGATACGAAAAAATTAATTCAACATCAAAGGCATCAGGAGTATCAACAAATCTTCTTGTTCGCGTTTCTCTGTGGGCTTTATCAAGCCAGCTCTATTAGGACTACTTAATTCAAACAAGATTTCGTCAGATTCTAGAACTGTTATCAACTCTAGCATCAATTTAGCGTTGAAAGCCACCTTCATATCCTCTCCGGTGTACTGACAGTTCATCGTTTCGTTTCCTTCAAACGAAAAATCAACATCTTGGGCATAGAGATGTAAGCTATTACCATTAATATCCAACACTACTTGATTGGTTGTACGATTGGCAAATACATTTACACGACGAAGAGCACCTATAAATTCATTTTTGCTTACTATAAGTTTGTAGGGATTATCAGCAGGTATGACTACTTTATAATCAGGGAAACGTGCATCAATCAATCTACAACTGAGTTGTACATCATCAGTAGACACAAACAGATGATTACGGTTATAGGATAATTTCACTTCGCCGGGAGAATTGAGAGCATTTTTAAATTGAAACAATGCCTTGCGGGGCACTATGAACGAGTCATTTTTAGGGCACTTTACATCCGTTTTGATACAACGTACCAATCGGTGAGCATCCGTGGCTACAAGAGTCAGATTATTCTCATGAAGCTCAAAATAAACGCCCGACATCTGAATGCGCACATCATCCGCTGCTGCTGCTATCACAGTTTTGGCTACTCCATCGCTCAATTCGGTAGCCGACATACTAAAAGATACTGTGTCATCTAACACGGGCTCTTCAGGAAAAGTATCAGCACTTTGTCCTACTATTTTGTATTTCCCTTGTTCTGAAGTAATATCAATTCCAAAATCAGACATATTAAACTCAAAAGTAACGGGCTGTTCAGGAAGATTTTTTAAATATTCCATGAGGAGCTTTGCTTGCACACATACTTTGCCCGTATCGCTCGATTGTATCGCTATTTTCACTTTCATAGTGGTTTCCAAATCTGTGGCTATTGCATTGAGCGTATTACCTTCTACCACAAATAGAAAGTTTTCTAAAATAGGCATAATGGTATTGTTGTTC
Organism: Chitinophagaceae bacterium; assembly: GCA_036846185.1. Taxonomy (GTDB): domain Bacteria; phylum Bacteroidota; class Bacteroidia; order Chitinophagales; family Chitinophagaceae; genus OLB11. The sequence goes on along the minus strand of DAIUCL010000012.1, from coordinate 20,110 downwards.
ACAACACCTACAATGTTTTGTAGGCTTTTATACAGTGTTTCAGAAGAAGCGATTAATCTCATGGGAAGTGCATTTTTTGCACGACAAATATAGAATGTTTCCTCAAGATTGATACACAATCTTATGCACTATCACACAGCCATGTGCATAAAATTTTGATCGAACTTTGACAAAACTCACCTAACCAAAAAAATCCCTCCTTAGAATGGGAGGGATTTGAGATTTTTTATTTTTTACGATTATTTGCTGAACTGTGGAATCATGCTATTGACAAGTTCAACCATTTTGTTGATCCCATCTTCGGGTAAGTTTCCTTTCTTAAATTCGGCCAATACATCCGGCATTTTACTTTCTAGAGCCATTAAGAAGGCTTCTTCAAATGCTTTTACGTTTTTGACAGGCACTTCGCGAAGCAGTCCATTAGTACCCAGGTAAATCATGGCCACTTGCTTTTCAACACTATAGGGTTGAAACTGTCCTTGTTTGAGGATTTCAACGTTACGAGCCCCTTTATCTAATACATTTTTAGTGGCCGCATCCAGATCACCACCAAATTTGGAGAAAGCTTCCATTTCACGGTAAAGAGCCTGATCGAGTTTAAGGGTACCTGCAACTTTTTTCATGGACTTGATTTGAGCACTACCACCTACCCTACTTACAGATATACCCACGTTGATCGCAGGACGGATACCGGCATTGAACAAGTTAGATTCCAAAAATATTTGTCCGTCTGTGATGGAGATTACATTGGTAGGGATATAAGCGGATACGTCACCGGCCTGTGTTTCGATAATAGGCAATGCAGTGAGTGAACCACCACCTTTGACTTTACCTTTCAAGCTTTCGGGCAAATCATTCATTTTGGCAGCGATTTCATCTTTGCCTATGACTTTGGCAGCGCGCTCCAGTAAACGACTGTGAAGATAGAATACATCACCAGGATAAGCTTCACGTCCAGGAGGGCGGCGGAGTAGCAATGATACCTCACGATATGCTACCGCTTGCTTGCTCAAATCATCATAAACAATCAGAGCAGGGCGACCTGTATCACGGAAAAACTCACCTATAGCAGCACCGGCAAAAGGTGCGTAGAACTGCAATGGTGCAGGATCAGCGGCTGATGCAGCTACAATAATAGTATAGTCCATAGCGCCATTGTCTTGCAATGTTTTCATAACTTGTGCAATAGTGGATGCCTTCTGGCCTATGGCTACATAGATACAGTATACTGGTTTGCCCGCTTTGTAAAATTCTTTTTGATTGATAATGGTATCGATACAGATAGCTGATTTACCGGTCTGACGGTCACCGATAACCAACTCACGTTGACCACGTCCGATAGGAATCATCGCATCGATCGCTTTAATACCTGTTTGTAATGGTTCTTTTACCGGTTCACGAAAGATAACACCCGGTGCTTTTCGCTCCAGAGGCATTTCGTACAACTCACCGCTCAATGGACCTTTACCATCGATAGGTTCGCCAAGTGTATTGATTACACGACCTACCATGCCTTCGCCTACTTTGATAGAGGCGATACGACCGGTACGACGCACTTTATTACCTTCTTTGATGCCTTTGCCATCACCCATGAGTACCACCCCTACGTTATCTTCTTCAAGGTTAAGAGCGATTGCTTGTACTCCGTTTTCAAATTCAACTAGCTCGCCGGAGCGAACACCGTTGAGACCATACACACGGGCAATACCATCCCCAACTTGCAATACCGTGCCGGACTCTTCTAGTTCGGCGCTAGAGTTGAAGTTGCCCAATTGCTGGCGAAGGATGGCTGAGATTTCATCTGGTTTGATGCTTACCATATCATTAATGAATTTAGTATTGTGTTAAAATTGGGCGCAAAAGTAGCACTTATCTATCAATAAATATAGTGCTATTTCGTAAAAAAATCATTATTGGTATGAACAATAGCAAGTTCAATGCGATTCTTATCCGTATATATTGTCCATTAATAACTACTTTGGGGCATTTCTATTTATGCTGCATTTTCAGAAGGCTTCTATTTTACAGCTCAAATCGAGTAGCATTTGTGGCTATTTCACAAAACATTCTCACCCCTATAGCTATAGATTTGTCATAGATGTCAAATTGTGCGTTGTGTACCGGTATCTCAAATCGGCCTTCATGAGAGGTACCTATGCGAAAAAAACAACCTGGCACCTGATGCGTATAATAGCTGAAATCTTCGGCAGCCATTCGCAGGTTGAGCTCTACCACTTGCGATTCGCCCAATACGATACTGGCCAATTGCCTGAATTGCTCTGTTACAGTAGGATTATTGTATAAGCTAGGATAGCCTACGGGTATGTCCACTTCCGCATCACCGCCGAGTGCTCTACAGAGCTCTATAGTGTGTTTTTTGATAAGTGTGTGGGCCTCTTCTCGCCATACTTCATCCATGCAACGAAGTGTGCCTTCGATTTTGACTTCTGATGGTATCACATTACCTGCATTTCCTCCTTGTATTTTTCCAAATGAGAGAACAGAGGGTTGTAATGGATTACACTTACGAGATATGATTTGCTGTAGGCTTGTCAAGAGGTTAGCAGAAATAATAATAGGGTCTATGGTTTGATGAGGTAGAGCGGCATGCCCCCCTTTGCCCTTGACTGTGATGAATATCTCGTCGGCACTAGCCATGTATTGCCCTGCTCTATATCCTACCTTTCCGTAGGGTAAGTGTGGGTATACGTGTAATCCGAATATTGCCTTGGGGGTTGGATTAGTGAGTACTCCTTCTTTTATAAGCAAGCTTGCCCCTCCGGGGTGCTTTTCTTCTCCGGGCTGAAATATCAATTTTACTGTACCACTCCATTGCTCTTTGGTATGCTGCAAAATATAGGCTGTGCCCAAGAGGCATGCACTGTGTACATCATGCCCACAGGCATGCATTACACCATCATTGGTAGATTTATAGCTCACTTCGTTGGCTTCTTGTATGGGCAGCGCATCCATATCTGCCCGTAGAGCAATGACACTACTTTCGGGGCTTTTGCCTTTGATAATGGCTAGAATACCTGTACCAGCCAACCCTGATTGATGCTCAACCCCCCATTCGCTTAGCTTTTGAGATATAAAGGCAGCGGTGGCATGTTCTTGAAACGACAATTCGGGATGAGCATGTATATGATGCCTGAATCCTATAAATTCTTCCAGATGTTGGTCTATCAGTAATTGAATGGAATTAGTTAATGACATTGATATTTTTTATAGTAACCAAATCGGGCACGATGAAGCTAGTAGGAAATAGTTTGTTTACAGATTTCATGAAGGTAGCAGCCTCTCCTCTACTTTCAAAGTTGCCAATTTTTATCTTGTAGGATGGCACATTATAACTTACATAAGATGCGACACCGGGAAAAGCTCTGGTAAATTTGTTTTTTGCTTCCATGGCTTCATTTCGATCAGGTCCATTGTAGATAATGATTCGGAATCCTTTGGTGGTATAAATACTTCCCGTGACTTTTTTCTTTCCGTCGGACGATACAATAGCGGCATGATTAGCAGCGGCTTTCTTTGCTTCTTCGGCCTCGATTCTTGCCAAAAGACCGGCTCTGTTTTTGAGCAAATCCAGTCGACTGTCTTTGTACACCCTGACATAAACCTCTTCTTGTATATCGACGGTATCTGTGAGTACAACTTCACTTTGTGCCCATAGCATGTGGGTCAATAGAATACTAATCAGTGTAAAAATATATTTTTGCATGGTTATATAAATTGGTTACAAAAGTACACCCTAATGATAAATAATGAGAATGTTAGCTGAAATTGGTTGTATTTGCGGTAGGCTGAGTACTTTTGCTACAAGATTATGAATCAAACACATGCTTATACATTGGTTCTTGGTGCTTCTGACAAGCCTGAGAGATATAGCTATAAAGCCATACGTCTGCTACGAAGTCATGGACACTCTGTAATCGCAATTGGAAGTAGAGCCTCACAAGTAGAAGATGTACCTATATTAAAGGAGTGGGATGCAGTTACTCCTGTAGAGACCATTACATTATATTTGAACCCTTCCAGACAAGAGGCTTTTTACTCACAAATACTTCACGCATTACCGACTCGCATCATATTCAATCCGGGTACGGAGAATGATACATTGCGAGAACTAGCTGAAGCAAAAGGTATTGAGTGTATAGAGGCATGCACTTTGGTTATGCTTCATACCGGCCAATATTAAATATGTTACGTATTGAGCTTTCACATATCAGCAAATCTTTTGATTCAGAACAAGTCATTGGCAATTTGACGTACAGTTTTGAGCAGCCGGGAAGCTATGCATTGTTGGGCTCGAATGGATCCGGCAAGTCTACTTTGCTGCAAATAATTTCAGGTTTTGTAAGTGTTGATGAGGGCTCTATTAAGTATATCCTGAATGGCAGGGAGCTTGACAGAGGTTCGCTGTATGCGCTGGTATCAGTATGTGCGCCGTATGCGGAGTTGATTGAAGAAATGACTTTGACTGAATTTTTGAGCTATCATTTTTCCTTTAAGCCTTGTATGGTTCCATTGAGCGACTTATTGTCGCTGGTGGGATTGCAGCATGCTTCAGATAAGTTACTGAGTGTGTGCTCGAGTGGTATGAAACAACGGATCAAACTACTCTGTGCTCTTGTAGCAGATACCCCAATGGTGCTACTGGATGAGCCGTGTACTAATCTTGATCATGAGGGCATAGCTCTGTACCTTCGTTTGATAGAGCTATTTGCTTCTTCAAAGCTTTGTATCGTAGCTTCGAATGATGCTGCGGAGTATTCATTTTGCAAACATCATCTTAGGGTCAGAGAACTCTCGGCGCTTAATAAATAGATAGACGATGACCTCTAGCCTTGACAGGAGCGGATATCACCCGAAGCTGTGGGCTTTGGCAGCGGAGCCGCTGAGGGTATAGGAGTGGATGGCAAGACGTAGATGAGCTGTGCAGGCTGATGCGCTCCAAGAGATTTAATAGAATAGGATTGCCCTCATAAAATCATCTTCATCTACGATTTGGGGTTTTGCTTAATAAATCGATTAGTGTGTTTGGTAAATCAGTATAACACTTAGGCAAAATGAGTTCAAATTTTGTGTATGAATAGATGATTTTTGTGATATAATCGAGATGGGATTACCTATAGAGGCAACTCTACAAAGCGATGAAATATCATCGCTTTGTTTTTGAGCTACTATTTAGAAGCCTGCCAGCCGCACTCCGAAGCTCATGGGGTATTGACGAGGACCGTATAGCAACCATGGAGAGAAAGATTGCTTGTAATTCAATGCTATTTTGTGGGTACCTATTTCTGCCATTGCGCCGTATTGCCAATTGTTGAGGATAAAATCGTCGAATCGTTTGAGTTTTTGGCTTGTACCTTCTTGGATTTGTTTGGTGTGGCTGCGCACCATATATCCGGCAAAACCTCCAATATTGACATAAAAATTTTTATCTTCCTTGCCAGGATTCGTTTCGAAACGCAGCATAAGTGGCACTTGAATAAAATTGGTGACTAGTTTATTTTTTTTGTACGATACGGAGTCGCGAGTCATAAAGGGACCAGGATAGAATCCGGGCAAGTTGCCCCCTCTATCTTCATCGGATGTTCGCCACGATACAGGGTTGCGAAAGGACCAGCTATTGATTTCGTAACTCAGGCCATAAACGACACTGAAATAGTGCTTGTAGATTGAAATTTGTTGTTTTACGATATCAAAATTGAGATTGACAGATTTGCCGGCACGCAGGGCAAAATCGCCTGCCCTGTATGGGCCTCCCAGATAGTTGAAAAATGTCTGCTCTTGATTGAGTTGAGGGCTGAGTAGTGAATAATCTGTGTTGTCGATTTTGTTGACAAAGCCTATTGAAAAACCTCCCCAAGCAACCTCTATTTTTGATCTTTTTTTACTTTTTTGACTTTTTGCTTTTTCGGAGCTGAATTCCAACGCATCTACTTTTTTTGCTCCCTCTTTTTCTTTGTAGATAATTTTAAGTCTGCCATCCAGATAGAGTGAGGTATCGGCCGGATTTGCGGACTGCGCCATCGTAGCAAGTGGGCATAGCAGAAGGCTTAGTAATCTTAAGGCAAGTGACGAGTATTTCATACGGGCATTAGTTTAGTTTAGTTTAGTTGTATTAGTTTTTTTTCTCCTACGTAGACGATGAGTTCTTTTTGGCTCAACTCTGCGACTCTTTCTTTCACTTTGTCTTTGGCTGTGAGTAGTGAGTTTATTAGGCTAAAAAGTTTGGGCGATTTTTGTTGGTTAAGTACTACAGCAGCCTGTGAGGAGCTCAGATTTTCTTCTTGATGTTTTATATTCTGTAGAGTTTGGATTGCGATAGGCAGGGTGCTTTCTGTAGTGGGCATGGCTGTTTGGGGTGAGCTCTCGGCAGTAGCTACCTCTTGCTTAGGAGGGGCTTGTGCTATCATCACGATGGGTGTATCCAGTGATTTTTGCGGACTATTAGTGACTATTGAAGGGCTAATTGTCCCTTTTTTGCGAGCCATATGGATTGGCCTCTTTTTGGCTTGAATCGTAGCTGAGGTATTGCTAACAGGTACTATCGACTGAGGCATTTCTGCATCCTCGGCTACGGGTAGTGGTGGTGTAGAGGGTGTAGTGGTTTTAGTGGCAGCGATTGGCACTTGGGTAGTTGGTGACGACTGCCAGTAATACATGGCCAGGCAGAGTAATAGTGATGCTGCCACAGCCATATAGGTTTTGTAGTTCACTAATTTGGTTGAGGCAGGCTTACGATACAGCGAAGTTTTATCAGGGTATCCCATCTCGCTGTCGGGCACCATAATGCATTGCTGCAAAAGCTCCCATTCAGCTTTGATATGCGGATAGTCATGCATCAATTTTTCCAGTTGCTCTACCTGCTCATCCTGGAGTTCGCCATGTAAGTAATCTATGAGGTATTCTTCGTAATTATGAGTTGATATAGACATATGGAGTCGGTTTAGATATGATGATACATATTGATTAAGCTTTCTTTGAGCGATTGGCGAGCTCGAAACAGATTTATTTTTACCTGGCCATCCGTCAGGTTCATTATTTGTGCAATTTCTTGATAGGAGTAGCCTTCATAATCTTTGAGCAGCACCATTTGTCGTTGCATTTCACTTAGTTTTTCTAAGGCTTGGTGCAGGGTACGTTTCAAGTCTGGGGTCACACTAGTGTGTGTCACTCTAGTCGATTCCGGGAGTTCTTCCCGGAGGATTGTTTTAGCATTTTTTCTATGTTCGTCTATCATTCGCCGATGAGCGATGGTGAATAGATAACTTTTTGCCTTGTCCATAGTCACACTAGTTTTATTCACCCAGAGCACCTCATAGGCTTGCTGCACCACATCTTTTGCATACTCTGCCACATGCATATTTTTGAGTGCAAAGCGATAGAGTGCATCCGAATAGCTATCCACACATTGATTGTACTCTTGGGCTGTCATTCGTATATTAATCGTAGCTGTTGTAAAAAAGTTACAAGTTAATCAAAAAAAATAAGGTGGGCGGCCGGGCACGCTTTTCACTGCAAGCCTTACCGACTTTGCTAGGGCTGCATAGTCGTAGCCGTGGCTTCGTGCCTCCGCCCTGCTACTCCTTGCAGCCCACGCGCAGTCGGTAAGGGCTTTCCGCTACAATCGTTGCCGCAACTGTCGCATCATACTATCGAATACTAATAGAAGGCATCTTTGATATGAAATAATTCAGGCTCTTTACCATTGAGCAAAGTCACTGACACAATGTCGAAGCGAATATCTTTATACACTTTATCTTCCAGATAAGCCATAGCAGCCTCTACGATGAGTGATGCTTTCTGCGCACTCACAGCCTCTTCGGGGTGGCCATAGCGCACAGAGCGCCTCGCTTTGACTTCTACAAAAATGATAATATCCTCCTGCCTACAAATGATATCAATCTCCTTATGCCCAACTCGCCAATTTCTTTCGAGCAGATGATATCCTTGTGCTTGCAAATATTGTACAGCCAGCCATTCGCCTTGTGTACCAGTGCTTTGTTTTTGATTATGCATACGGTGGCAGTAGGTGAAGCAGCTAAAGTACGATAGAAAAGCAGGAAAAGAAACGTAAAATATATCCATGAAATTATAGTGAAGTATACAAGCATTGTGGCTACACTCTATACATCAACTAAATATGTGAGTTCTCGCAAAATCACTTTAACCAAAAAAGTGTATTTTCGCTGCTTTGGAAGCTACCCATAACATAAATAATTTCTACCTATGAAAGAACTCATAGCCCTTTTCTCTAAGCAACTACGCGAAGCTATCACCATTGGCGAGTCAACCTTATTACCTTCTCCTACTCTATCTTTTTCGCAGATTGTCGTCAGCGGACTGGGAGGAAGCGGCATCGGTGCCTCCATCGTTCAAGAATATGTTTACGACAGCCTCTCGATACCCTTTACTGTCAATAAAAATTATTTTATACCTGCCAGCACAGATGCCAACACTTTATTTATAGCCTGCTCCTACTCCGGTAATACCGAAGAGACGCTGATGGCTGTCAAAGACGCCAAAAAACGAAATGCAACTATCGTGTGTATTACCTCCGGAGGTGAACTCGCCAGCTTTGCCAAAAAAAATAACTTTCCTTTATTTTTGATTCCATCAGGTATGCCACCTCGTGCCTGCCTGGGCTACTCCTTAGTGCAACTTTTATTTGTATTGAATAGATATAAACTCATCAAACTTGCTGTACGCAAAGAAATAGAATCTGCGGCGAGCATGCTCGATGTGGAAACCAAAAAAGTACAAAAACAGGCCCAAAAGATAAGTGCTCAGCTCGTGGGAAAACAGATCGCTATCTATGGCATGGCAGGTGCCGAAGGCCTAGCTATAAGATTTCGTCAGCAACTCAACGAAAATAGCAAAGTACTGTGCTGGCATCATGTGGTGCCCGAGATGACCCACAACGAAATAGTAGGCTGGAAACACGAACGCCCCGATATGGCGGTGCTCTTTTGCTACCATGCCGGCGATTACGAACGCAACATTAGACGTATGGGTGTACTCAAAAAAGTAGTAAAACAATGCAAAGCTACTTGCATAGATATCGAAGCCAAAGGAGCCACCTACTGGCAGCGTGTGTTCTTTTTTATTCACCTGAGCGACTGGGTATCAGTGTTTTTGGCCGATGCGTATCAACATGATGCCGTAGAAGTCAAAGTTATTGACAAACTCAAATCTGAAATGTCCAAAAAATAATCTTGTATATATGCCCTTAATGGGTGAAATTTGTCTTTTTAAAATACACTGTTCATGCAAAACGCAAACAAACAACTCTTCATCGTTATACTTCTCATTTCTATTATGGCTGCTTGGCGTGTAGTCAATACGGGTTTAGGTATCTACCACATGGTACCCATGGCCGCTCTGGGGCTTTTTAGTGGCTCTATACTGAGCGATCGCCGATGGGCTTATGGTATTCCTCTGTTTGCCATGTTCTTGTCTGATTTAGGATTGAGTATTTTTACCAGTATGCCGGGTTTTTATGACTTTTCGCAGTTGGTCAATTACGCAGCACTTGCTTCTGTGGTATTTTTGGGTGCGGGGCTACAAGATCGTCGTGCCTTCAATGTAGCAGGATATACCCTTTCCGGATCTTTATTATTCTTTTTGATTTCGAATTTTGGCACATTTTTATCGGGTTATTACGGTTACAGCATCCAAGGCTTGATCCAATGCTACACTATGGCTATTCCTTTTTACAAGAGCGAAATAGCTACGCAGTTTTTTATGAATAGCCTAATTTCAGATCTATTATTCAGCAGTATTGCCTTTGGTATTTTCTATTTAGCCATTACCCGTCAAAAGCAATTGGCAGTAGCCTAGTAGTCTTCATACTTTTTGAACAAATCATAGAAGTGCTTACTGATTTGAGATAAACCCAATTCTTTGTTGCCAACTGATTTTTCAAAGTAAAAGCAATGTGTAGTTATACATTACATGATCTAAACTAATGGTGTAAAAGTGATAGTTCAAAAAATAGTTAATTTCACTATTTTGTACTATTTATCGATTAGGTTCTACTTGTATTGGCAACAGTTCAGCCATAAGTAGTATTACTTATTATAGATTGTTTTGAAATATAACTTAGTCTGATTGTCTTTTTCAGAAATGGCTATTATTTCAGTTTTACGTTCATCAGCCTTCAACATATACCTAACCATATCCTCTTCAAAACGCAAATCTGTATCTATCATACGGATGAGTTTGCCTTGATAGGTATACATCGATAAGAGGATATTATCCTGCTGTTTTTGCAAAAGTGTAAGCGTACTTTCATTGATAGCTGTTGCGAGTATTTTGCTATTGGTAAGCACAGGTTTATATGCCTCCATATAGTCTAATTTATTTTTATATTCTTTTTCATTAAGTAAGTCGTATTCGATTTTTTCGGGATAGATTGTAAAATGACTGATTTCTTTTGGCACTCCATGTTTTTGCAAAGTATATATTCCTACATCTCCCGACACGCCATCAGTGCAGACAAAGTTATTTTGATATGTTGCTACTCTAGGATTAAAATAACTATAACCTAGCCTAAGCTTTTTGTAAAGCTCCGGCAAGCGACCAAAAAATCCCTTACTGCCTTGGAGAGTTATCAACTCAAACGTATTGTCGAGGGTATAAAATGTATCCAACAAGGGGTTCTGCATATTATTCTCTAATATTGACTCATCGACACCCACTGTGGGATAACCTCTCCATATGGCTTGTATAATAAAACTATCTATAGACCAACTATCAGTATGACTGGATGTCATGAGATAATTACTATCATTGTTCTTAATTTTTCTCAATACTGCTTTATTCATTTGCAAAGAACTATCCAAGATCGTAAAGTAGGGAATATTGCTGTAATAGATACTAGAATCATTATTCTCTGCTATTTTCAATATTATTTCTGGCAGTGACTGACTGATTAAATATTGATTAGAGGTGGCATCATGTAAGATACTGAGATAAATATTTTTAGCTACGCCCATTGACTTGTAGAGCCGGATATACTGCCGCTCAAAATCGGATTTAGCATAGTGATAAATATGATTGGTATCTTTTTGAATCATGTGTTTCATCTTGCCATCTAACGTATAACAAAATACATTTTCTGATACATTATCAATCAACCATAGATCATTTTTGATCAGTCTGTGTGATGCTATATTGCCCAATGAATAGGTTGGATGTACGATAGGGACTATTGTATCCCATCTGTTATTCATATACCTATCGGTAAGATCTGCTGACTTACAAGCAAGGGTATCTTTACTTTGTACAATAGATGCTACAAATTCAGTATTCATATCCACTCCCAACAAAGGGATAATACGAATAAACACCTTATTTTTCAAATCGATTTTGTACAAATAAGGCACATTAATATGATTATTCTTGTGAGAGACTATTGATTTGAGTTGGGAGTATTGGTCTATTTTTATGTCTTTGCCGGCATAGGCCACATTGGCCTGCAGAAAGGACACTAGCTCTGCTTGAGTGATACCATCTATCATGATTACTTTGCGGGCCTTTGGGGGCAATCTATCATACAATATTGGCACCAGTCCTTCGCAGCGGGGGCAAGCACCTACCTGAAAGTGAAAAAGATAGAGGATACTATCCTGTTTGCTTCCTAAGCTATACTCATTCGCGAATGATTGTAATTCGTTTTTTTGGCCACAGAGTGGGTAGGTATCGTAATGGCTGCTTTGAGCACATAGAGTACTAATCTGTACCAAAGTAAATAGTAGTGTGTTTAGTAGATTTTTCATAATGAAGATAAATTTAAAAAAAGCTGTTCATGATGAAGATGTAAGTATCTTCATCATGAACTAGCTTCAGGATAAACATTTACTCGAATGAGATACAAGCAGGGCAAGCACCATCGCCGGAGATCTCTACGAGAGTACCATTGTATTGGTCGCCCTCAAGGGTGGTCACTTCGATGATATCGCCAATGCTAAGCGCCATAGGGTCTTGAAATTCTACCGCCCTGATTGTGGCGCATACATAAGGACTAGGTTCTGGACAAATTGTTTTTCTGTTGCCTTCAACAACTACACCTCCTTTGCCTGTCACATAAATTACAGGGCCGGCATAGGCTTGAGTGCCAACGAGTAAAATGCTTAGTACTTGCAGTACTTTACTTAATTTTTTCATGCGTGTTTGCTCTTTTGTATCTCTCCAAATGGAGCCAAAGTATTAAGTTATTGCTACTTCTTTTGTACAGGTTTCGCTTGGCCCTGTGTATGAATACTTACCTGTTTGTGAGCGCTTCACAAGTCATTTAAGTCTGTGTTGCTTCGGCTGTGCACCATCCGAAGCTCTTACCTTTAATATCTTCAGAGGATGATAGGCTACTATTAAGATATTGAAATACATTTCTTAATCAAATTTAATATTTTTTTTAAAAACTTCACCCCCCCCATTTTAACTATACAATAACACCTAATGAAATTTGCAGTATCTGACTTATTGAGGTAGGAAATATGCTGCATGATTGCGGCAACGATTGAAGCGATTAGCCCGGATGCTGTATGCGTAGGGATGCAGGGTATGGCAGAGCGGAGGAACGGAGCTACTGCCAGACCTTGCAACCCTAGCATACAGTGGAGGACTAGTAGCGGAAAGCGTGTGTGCCGCCCAAAGGGTTATAAAAAAAGCCGAAATAAATTTCGGCTACTGTTTCGTGAATTTAGAAATCGTCATCGTCATCAAAATCATCATTGAAGAGGTCGTCGAGTCCTAGATCTTCTTCGATTTTGAAGTCGTCGGCATCATCGTCGTCTGATGATTTACCCGGGCTTTTAGTTTTTGACTTGGAGATAGGCATGTCAAATTCGTCAAAATCATCATCATCAATGTCCTCATCATCAAAATCATCATCATCGATGTCGTCGTCGTCAATATCATCATCGTCGATATCATCATCGTCGGTATTTGCTTTTTTAGCTATAATTTTTCGGGGTGATCTTGGATTTTGTAGCTCCTCATCTTCATCCATTTCTTGTTCATCTTCTGACGAAGTTATCTTTTTGGGGGTGGCCTTTACAGAGGCCGATTTTGAAGTAGTTGTACTACTTTTTTTGAGTGCTACTGTTTTTTTAAGGGTTGTTGCTTTCATACTTCATTCTGTTTCAAGTGTAAATTTTCTATATATTTTTGATTCAGAAAAATTTTTTTTTAATTATTTGATTAAGGAAAAAATATCGATCAAAATTTGTGACTTTTTGAGAATTTTGAAGTACCGTTTTAAAGCAAATTCTGATTTGATTATATCTGCATACTGTTAATTATTTTATCATAGAAGTATGAGTTGATTTCGCCCTACACCATTGGATACACAGGATACTTTTGTTTTGGTGTGCTTTTCAATGAGGTCGATTAAGGATTGAAAGGTATGAGGTAAGTCCTCTTTTGTGGTACAGGAAGAGAGTGGTTTTTCCCATGGTGCTAGCTGAGTAAGAATGGGTTGAATGTTTTTTTCGTTGATATCGAACGGAAAGATAGAGGTAGCTTTATTGTCGTAAAGGTATTGTTCGCACACTTTAATATAGGGCATATGATCGAGCACATCTGTTTTGGTAATAATGAGGTCCGTGACACCATTGATCATACAAGCATATTGAAGAGCAACTAGATCTATCCAACCGCATCTACGAGGACGTCCGGTGGTAGCACCGAATTCGTTGCCGAGTTCTCTAAGTTTTTCGCCCTCTTCATTGTCGAGTTCTGTAGGAAAGGGACCACTTCCCACACGAGTGCAGTAGGCTTTTGTGATTCCATAGACTTTGCCTACCCATTTGGGTGCGACCCCTAGTCCTGTACAGAGACCCGCTGTGACCGTATTGCTGGAGGTAACATAGGGGTAAGTACCAAAATCAATATCGAGCATAGTACCTTGTGCGCCTTCTGCCAGGATTTTTTTACCTTGTTGAATTTGTTCGTTGATCCAATATTCTATGGGAAGTATGGTAAACTTTTTTAATTGTTCTACCGCTTCAAAAAAGGCATCTTCTTGAAGGTCATCTGCGATGTCTGTGTTCATCTGACGCAGCATGAGTAGATGTTTTTCTTTGAGAGTATTATATTTTTCGATGAAGTCCGAACGTAGTATATCTCCAACTCGAAGTCCGTTTCTACCTGTTTTATCCATATAGGTAGGTCCAATACCTTTGAGGGTACTTCCTATTTTGTTTTTGCCTTTGAGTAGTTCGCTTGCTTTATCGAGTAGCTTATGAGTAGGTAATATTAGATGTGCACGTTCACTAATGAGGACTGAATCTGTCAGTTTTACACCATGGCCTTCGATTTCATCACATTCAATTTTGAACGATACCGGATCGATAACGACACCGTTTCCGATTACATTCACTATGCCTGGATGGAAAACTCCTGATGGTATGGTATGTAATACCACTTTTTTATCCTTAAGATAAAGAGTATGTCCCGCATTGGGCCCTCCTTGAAACCGTGCAATGATGTCGTATTTTTTGGCTAAAAAATCGACAATTTTACCCTTTCCCTCGTCGCCCCATTGAAGGCCAAGTAATACATCAACCATAATTTTATTATTAATGATTTTGGGTCTGTGATGACCATTAAAAGTGTAAAGATATTCTACATAACGACAAGAAAAAAAAATCCCGCTTTGAAAGCGGGATTTTTTATTTGACGAGAGATGATTCTAACGAAGAAGTATGACATCACCTTTTTTGATATAGGTTTCGGCATCACGGGTACAACGGTAACGAAGTACATAGTGATACGTCTCTACCGGAGCTTCTTTTCCATCGATGAAGCCGTCCCAACCACGTCTGTAGTTGTTGGTTGACCATACTCTTTGCCCCCATCTATTATAGATTTCGAGCTGTATGAGTTCAACACCTGCGGTAGTGAGCACTCTAAATTCATCATTAAGGCCGTCGCCATTGGGCGAGAAGGCATTTGGAATAAATGCGATATCACAACAAGGGCCTTCTTCGATATATACAGAGTCTGCAATACGACATCCGTTAGCATCGGTTATTTCAACCTTGTAAAGTCCGAAATAAAGTGTTGAAGCGGTCGGAGTGGTTTGAGCAGGTGCTGTATTCCAGAGATAGGTATAAGGAGGAGTACCACCGGACACATTGGCTGTAGCTAAACCTTCATTGCCAAATCCATTACATGCCAAGTCTTCTTTGGTCATGGTATTGCGAAGAGGGTTAGAAGGAGGCATGATTGTAAACACGGTACGGTATTCACATCCTACAGTGTCGACTACGCGAAGAGTATAGGTACCAGCTTGAAGTCCACCGAATACACCAGACTTATTGATGTACAGACCGGGAGTGATATAGTATTTATATCCACCTTGTCCACCTGTGCCTTGAACTGTGATTTTTCCATCTTTAGAATCGACACAATTAGTACCGCTGAGATCAATTATTGCTCCCACTTCTTCGGGTTGCGTGAGCTCGAATACGAAATCTTTCATACAACCTAAAATATCTCGAACTGTCAATAGATAATTGCCTGCATACATATTATTGAACACAGAACTATTTTGGAACAAGCTATTGTTTAAGGAGTATTGGTAAGGCGAGACACCCCCTGAAACGAACACTTCAATTACACCTGTATTGTCACCAAAACAAGTTGGCTCTGTCAGATTTAATGAATTAAGAACAATTTCTGGGTTTTGAGTTACCTGTACATTTGTTTCAACTGTACAACCATTGGCATCAGTAGCAGTTACTACATAAGTACCAGCCAAAAGACTTGTAAAGAATCCAGGAGTTTGCTGAGCAGCAGCAGGATTGATATTGAATGTAAAACCACCCACACCACCTTGAGCGGTGACAGTAATAGTTCCTGTAGCATCACCATAACAAGTAATGTTCTGGACATTTACTTGTGAGAATGTGATTGGTGGTGGTTCAGACAATAGGATACCTGTTGTTGACATGGTACAGCCATTAGCGTCTGTAACAACTACGGCATAACTACCAGCAGGGAGATTTGCAAACACACCTGGAGATGGCTGAGTACCAACATTAGGTAGAATATTATATGTATAACCTGGTGTACCTCCAGAAGCGGCTATTGCTATGCTTCCAGTGGATGCACCATTACACAAGATATTCACTGTACTAGGAGTACCAAAAGTAAGGACTGGTGGTTCTGTAATACAGATTTGTGTGGAGAAACTACAACCATTGACATCTGTTACTTCAATAGTGTAGCACTGTGCAGTTAATTGACTGAAAGAGCCTGTAAAGTTTGAAGGTTGCACATTCGGTGTAATTACATAAGTCAACTGACCTGTACCACCTGTAGCTGGAGCTGTAATACTACCATTGCTGCCACCAAAACAACTTACATTGGTAAATGTAGGATTGTTCCATGCTAGTGGGAGAGGATCTGTCAAACAAACTTCTACTGTAGCCGTACAGCTATTAAGATCTGTAGCCGTAATTGTATAACACTGACCGGTAAGCCCTGTGAAAGCACCTGGTGTTGGCTGTGTAGCAGCTGGTACAATACTATACGTATATCCAGCCGGCGGTGTTGTACCACCAGTAGCCACTACGGTAATAGTACCATTATTATCGCCTGAGCACAGTGGATCTACGGTATTAATTGTCGCGAAAGAGACTGCAGTTGGCTCGTTAATTGAAAATACTGTAGATTCAGTACATAGATTGGCATCAGTTACAGTAACAGTGTAAGAATTTGCACAAAGTGTGTTGAATATACCTGTAGTGTTAGATGGTTGACCGCCTGTAATACCATAATTCAGCGTACCTGATCCTCCATTTGCGACAACAGTTACAGAACCGTTGCAAGATTGGAAACAACTTGCATCAGTAGTGGTTACACTAGTAATATTGATTGGAACAGAACCTGGAATTGTTACATTCGTAGTTACGGTACAGTTATTAGCGTCTGTAATGGTAACTAAATATGTAGTCGGCGCCAAATTGCTGAATGTTAATGGTGAAGATGCAGGGCCTTGAGTAGTTGACACTGGGTTTGTAGTACCTGTGTACAGACCCGTACCGCCTGAGATATCAATAGACATAGATCCATTTGACTGATTACTACACAGAGGAGAGTTGACAGTCACATTATTTACTACTAACTGAGGAGGCTCTGTTATTGTAAATGAAGATGTGATACTACATCCGTTGTTGTCTGTTGCTGTCACAATATAAGTTCCAGCAGCGGCACCGGTAAAGTTTCCGCCCACACCTGGTAAAGTAGGATTGGAGACAATTGAAATAGGACTAGTACCACCATTTACATTAAAGGTAATTGTACCGTTATTCTGTCCAAAACAAGTAACATTTGTGCTGGTTGCTGTAGTCACGGAGAGAGGAGCAGGATTAATTAGAGTGACTGTAGATTGTGCACTACAACCATTTACATCGGTAACTGTAACTACATAAGTTGTTCCTACAATACCCGTGAATAAACCTGTTGTGTTATTTGGAGCATTTTGAGGATCAATACCATAAGTATTTTGGTTACCTGTAGCATTTACCGTGATAGAACCATTTGCATCGCCATTACATAATGGATTTACTGTTAGTATATTATTTATTACTGGACCGTTAGGTAGTATAAGTATAACTGTTGTAGAATTAGAACAGTTATTGGCATCTGTAGCTATGATGGTGTAAACACCTGCACCAACATTAATGAACACTCCGGCTGCTGTTTGAATTGGTGTGCATGTAGATCCTACAGGCGAAGTAAGTGTATACGTATACCCACCAGCGCCTCCGGTTGCTGTGATGTCTATCTCACCATCACAACCAGGAAAACAACTTGGATTGATTATCGTAGCTGGATTAAACACTATTTGAGTTGGGCCATTCACACTGATTGTAGTAGTAGCAGAAATATTGTTTACAATATCAGTTACAGTGATAACGTACACAGTGTTAGCACACATGTTACTGATAGCTCCTGTAGCATTAATTGTTGCAGGGGCTGTAATTGCATATGTGTAAGAGTTAGACCCTCCGACTGCCGTAGCCTGTCCTGTTCCATCACAAACACCAAAACATGACACATCTGAGCCTGTAGCCGTCACTGAAAGTGGACTCAACAGACAAGTACTTAAAGTAGAAGTACAACCGTTTGCGTCTGTTACTGTTATTGTATAACAATCTCCACATAGATTTGTAAAGTTACCTGAACCATTATTGACAGGGCTACCGGGTCCAGCTATATTAATGTTATATGGCGGAGTACCTCCGGCGACAGAAACCTGTAAACTACCATCACAAATAGCAGCACTTGTCGGATTGGTTTGTGTAGTCACGGTAATTGTGGGTGATGCGGGCTGCGTTAACAAGACTGTTGTATTAGAAGTACAACCATTTGCATCGGTCATTGTAATAGTGTATATAATACCTGCACACAATCCAATAGCAGAACCAGTATTTGGATCAATACTTACAGTAGGCCCAAGAGGGCTTATTCCATATGTTCCTTGCACTTGACTCACATCTGCTGTACCATCGCAACCAGGTATACAAGTTGGATCTGTAGTAGCTGTAATACTAATAGGTGTTGCTGAAGGTGAATTGAGCAATACAGTTGCGCTTCCACTACAGCCACTAACGCTAGCAGTTATAGTATACACAACACCAGCACACAATCCAGTGGCATCACCAGTATTAGGATCAATTGTTACAGTAGGACCAGAAGGTGAAATACTGTATGAAGCACCTGGTATTTGAGTAAAGGTAGCAGAACCATCACAGCCTGGTGTACAAGTAGGATCTACAGTACTTACTACAGAAATGGCTTGAGCTATAGGTGCAAATAATTGAACTGTAGCTGTTGCGGTACATCCGTTAACATCGGTAACGGTGACGGTGTAAAGAATACCATCACAAAGTCCTGTTGCTAGTCCAGTAGCTGGATTGATACTAGTGGGAGCTGTAGATGGAGCGATAGTAAACACATTTGCCCCATTACCTCCTGATACAGTGAAGCTTGCAGTACCATCACAGCCTGGTGTACAAGAAGGATCTGTTGTTGTAGATGTACTTATAGTCAACACAGGAGGCTCAGTAATAGTAAATGATGCTGTACCAACACAAAGATTAACATCTGTTGCACTGATTACATAGACACCAGCACACAGACCTGTAATTTGTCCCGTAGTTGTGTTAAATCCGGGAACATTAGGTGAAATACTGTATGTATTTCCTGCAACTATAGTCAGTTGAGCTTCTCCATCACAGTCACCATTACAAGTAGCATTTGAAACTACATTTACAGATGGTATTGGACCACCAGGGTTAGATAAATTGACAGATGTTGTAGAAGTACATCCATTATTATCTGTAACAGTAACTACATAAGGTGTCCCTGCGCACAAGCCAGTGAAAGTACCTAAAGGTAATTGAGGTAAAACTGGGTTGATATCAAATAGATAGGTAGGTGTACCTCCAGATCCACTAACAGTCACTTCTCCATCACAGCCGGGAGTACAACTTGGATCTAGTGTAGATACTACATTTATTTGAACCTGTGTTGGTTCTGTGATAGAAAGTGTTGTAGTAGCCTGATTATTCTGTGCATCCGTTACAGTGATAATGTATGAAACATTAGCACATAAATTAGAAACAGCTCCAGTATTTGGATCTATTGTTCCACTTGGTGCAATAGAATAAGTATACGCTTGAACTCCGCCACTAGCCGTAGCTTGTGATGAACCATCACAGAGACCAAAACAAGATACATTCACCGTATTTGACATATTGACAGCTAATGGATTTACAACACTTACAACACAGAATGAGGTAGTTGCACTACAACCATTTGCATCTACAACAGTTACCGTGTAGCAGCCGTCACATAGAGATGAAATAGCCCCTGTGGCAGGATCTATAACACCTGGAGCAGAAATTGTCCAGCCTGCCATTGGAGGAGTACCTCCCACGGCTGATGCCTGAGCACTTCCGTCGCAAACAACTGGCGAACTTGGGTTAACTATTGCTGTAATACTAATTGTAGGAGATGGTGCTGTATTTAATTGTATTGTCGTAGTCGAGCTACAGTTATTTACATCCGTTACCGTAATGGT
>DAIUCL010000011.1:0-30691 GCA_036846185.1 Chitinophagaceae bacterium | reverse complement strand
TTTTTGATGTTGCTCTTTGGAGTATAAAGCATAGCTCACCTTACCCACGTATGGCGCCTGTTTTTTCTGTATCGTTTCTTTCTCCTCATACAAATTGTTCATTAGGTTGTTTTATTGTGTGTAGTATAGTATCGTAATCACTTTTTATTATTGCACTTGTCAATTTCAATATGTGATTCACGAGAGGTAAGAAAGGCTCAATGGGTAAGGGATAGTAGCGGAAAGCCCCGATGCCGGAGTGCCGATAGCCAAGTACTGGCGGAGCGTAGGGACGGAGCTACCGCCAGTACAATGGCTATTGTGCACTGTGGCGGAGGGCTTGTAGCGGATAGCCCGGCCCGCAGGGTACCCCCGGCTTTTATAAAAATTTATCGCCTTTGTTGCGTTTTACTTCAGCTACGTATTCTTTGATTTGTTGTTCTCGGTTACGCTCACAGATGAGAAGTATATCGGGTGTGTCGATGACGATGAAGTTTTCGAGGCCTTGAAGCACCATAAGTTTTTCGTTTTGCTCTTTGACCATGCATTGTGTGGCATCGATGATCATGACATTGTCGCCGTATACGGCATTGCCGAGATAGTCTTTTTGTGAGTTTTCGTAGGCGCTATTCCAGGTACCGAGGTCGCACCATCCGAAGTATGAGGGTACTACATAGACTCTTTTTGATTTTTCCATGATTCCATAATCGATGGATATGTTGGTACATTGTGCGTATACTTTTACGATATCGTCCTGTTCTTTGGGGGTGTTGTAGGTTTCTACACCGGAGAAAATCTCGTGTAATTCGGGGAGGTATTGTTGTATTTCTTCAATAATGGTCTTTGCATTCCATACGAAGATGCCGGCATTCCAGAGGAAGTCACCGCTACGTATGAACGTTTCGGCGAGCTCGTGTGAGGGTTTTTCGGTAAATGTCTTGACTGGATGCATACGGTCGATTTGGTGTCCTGTATCGAACTGTATGTAACCATATCCTGTATCAGGGCGGGTAGGTTTAATACCAAGGGTGATGAGCTTATTGTTTTTGCTTACAAAGTCGAGTGCGTCAATGATGTCGCGCTCAAATTTGCGATCGTCAAAGATGAGATGATCGGCGGGGCTCATGATGATATTGGCATTGGGATCGAGGCTGTATAGCTTATAGGCAATATAGGCGGCGCAGGGAGCGGTATTTTTTCGGCTAGGCTCACTGAGTATATTTTGGTCTTGAAGTTCTGGAAGCTGTTGCTTGAGGGTGGGAATATATAATTCGTTGGTAATAATGAAAATATTTTCGGGCAAGCAGATGTTTTTGAATCGCTCGTAAGTCCATTGAATGAGGGACTTACCGGTACCGAGAATGTCAAGAAATTGTTTGGGATATTCATTGCGACTGACTGGCCAGAATCTACTGCCTATCCCTCCAGCCATGATGGCGACATAGTTGTTTTTCAAACTCATGTTTCAAATATACTAACTGTGATATATTTCTAATTAGTTTGGTATTTATTTTGGA
Source organism: Chitinophagaceae bacterium (assembly GCA_036846185.1). Taxonomy (GTDB): domain Bacteria; phylum Bacteroidota; class Bacteroidia; order Chitinophagales; family Chitinophagaceae; genus OLB11. Next base: position 29,195 of record DAIUCL010000011.1, on the reverse strand, counting down.
GTAAATTCACAATATGTGTGCTTAGTGTGTGTTTTTGTAACGCTCTAGCCATTCTTCTTCTTTGCTTCGCATTTGGTGTTTTTCTTTAGTAGTTTTGTCTTTGTATCCTATGAGATGGAGGGCACCATGCATGATAACCCTGTGCAGTTCATCTAGATATGTACTTTGGTGTAGGGTGGCGTTTTCTAAAACTCTATCAATGCTGATGTAAATATCGGCTTCGATGTGTGTTTTTATTTTGGGGGACTGTGGACTTAAATCGAACGTGATGATGTCGGTATAGGTATCATGCTGAAGGTATTCGATATTCATTTGGAGTAAGGTGTCGTCATCCACAAAATTGTAAGAAAGAAAACTTTCCATCCCAGTCTCTCGGTGTATTTGTTGTGTGATGAATTGTCCTAGTTTTCGTTTTGCGGTTAGCTTTGACTTGGTGTTTACTTCAAAAAAATGACATGTGCCCATGAGCCTATTTTAATGTAGCGATTAGTGAAACTCCATTTTGAACGACATCTCCGATTTTGGTGTTTATCTGTGTGCCAATAGGGAGATACAAATCGACTCTTGAGCCAAATTTTATAAATCCTAATTCTTGATTTTGCTTGACTTGTTGACCTTTTTGGGAGTAGGTTACGATACGTCGGGCAACGGCACCGGCTATCTGTCGTATGAGTATGCTATGATCTTTGTGGCTCACTACGATGGTGCTTCTTTCATTTTCGGTACTTGACTTGGGATGCCATGCCACGAGATATTTTCCTTTGTGATATTGTACATAGTCTACCTGACCGGATATAGGGTATTTGTTGACATGTACATTGAGTGGCGACATAAATATGGAGACTTGTATTCGCTTATCTTTGAAATATTCTGTTTCTTCTGTCTCTTCTATTACTACTACTTTTCCGTCGCAAGGAGAGATGACGAGTTGATCCCCTGTCAACTCTTGTCGAGAAGGGATACGAAAGAACCAAAATACCCAAAAATAGAGTAGAAAAGATAGTATGTAAAGTGGCCATTGAATCCAAAGAAAGGAAGATAAAATGGTGTACACGCTATAGGTGAAAGCAATATATAGTATGGTGGCGATGACTACATACCAATAACCTTCTTTGTGTATTTTCATGATTAAGGATTTTTTACGTTGCGAAAATAGGATGTAAATGTAATAAGCTATCGGAATGATAGGACTAAATTATACGAATTTGTATTCAAAACAAATGCGTAATATGAGTGATGTAATAAATGCAAAAGGGGCTGCCAACAGGAGGGAATCAAATCGGTCGAGCACCCCTCCATGACCTGGCATGATGCTCCCTGAATCTTTTACATTGGCCATACGTTTGAGTTTTGATTCGGCCAAATCGCCTATTGTTCCAATTACTGAAGCTATAAGCGCTATCATAATCCAGAGTGAGATGGGAAACCATGAAGTGGAGCTAGCCCAAACAATAGCCAAACCAAGAGTAAAAAGTATACCTCCCAAAGTTCCTTCTATGGTCTTTTTGGGTGAAACACTTGGCATTAACTTTCGTTTGCCTAGTATCGAACCGGTGATATAAGCCATTGTATCATTCATCCAAATCATAAGAATAAGTATGACAGGAAGGAGAAGAGACATATATCGAAGCTGAACGATTAATCCTAATGAGAATGAGATATAGCCTATTCCTGGTAATAAATTATACAATTTTTTTCGGTTGGCATTCATTAATAGAATTATCAATGCTCCTATGAATAATCCCATGAAATAAAAGAAAAATCGTGATAGAAGTATATTGACCGGCTCATTGCAGCTACTCATGGGGCTAGAGACTATCATAAAATAGGCAGATACACCAGCCAGGTAAAAATTCATTTTTTCATTTTTGCTGTAGTCAAAACCGGACATTCGCTCTATCAACCTAAGGAATTCTGATAGTGCTATAGTATTAATCAATAAAAATAGAGTTATGAAAGACCATGTATTCCATAATAAACCCATCAACATGACTAGACCGAATACGATTGCTGAAAGAGTGCGTGTGCCGAATGTTTTTAGATCGAGGGGCATAGTATTAATTTTGATGAATATGATCGCTCAATATAAGTTCAGCTGCTTTTCGTTTATTTTCCGGCACATGTATCTCAATTAATCCAAATGCCAAGTAAGAACTGTCCTGCTTATTGAGTATCACGCATGGGATATCCGAACTTTCAAGATTACCTCTAATGGCTTCGGCTTCGAATCTTTTTGCTGTTTTGTAGATACAAGTCCATGTAATCGAATCACTCATTGGGGGTATTATTTTCTTTATTTGTATTTAATTTATCTTCATTGTCAGCTAATAGTGGAATAAAAAGTTCTTTTCGGGTATTCATCAAATACGCTACTGCCAACACTGCAAGAGCACTTCCAATACCAAAAAATATATTAACCGGCGGCAACTTGGTTACATCTACGCTTATAAATTGATTGTTGAATAGATATACCATCACCACCGTTAAGGTATTGTTGAGAAAATGCATCAAGATAGATACCCACAAACTACCTGTATAATAGTACGCCAACCCTAAAAGCAGTCCTAAAAAAGCTCTTGGCAAAAAACCGCTCATCTGCCCATGAAACAAACTAAAAATAATAGCTGTTACAATTAATGCGGTGTAGGGTGTGTTTTTCATCCATTGCAAAAGAATTTGTTGAAGGCATCCTCTAAAAAAATATTCTTCGATAATTGCGGGAAACAAAGAAATGGAAAAAATATTGAATAATAAGTCCTGAATACTCGAGCCTGAAAGCATCGCCTTGGCTAAGGCCGTATAATTATCATCCATTTTCTTTAAATCACCTGTAAATGTGATTTTACTACTCCAGTGCTCCAGTAATCCGGAGAAAGGTAAGGCGACAATAAGCCATACTATGCTCAAGGCAAATAAGTTGAACTTGGGTATTTTGCGCATACCTACATAATATAGAGGACGGGGGTGAGCCAAGTAAGAAAATAAGGCTGCAGGCATGAGCAACATGATTACCAGTGCCAGCATTTCTACGATTTTAATTTTCCCGGCCAAGTCATCCCCTATTTCGGTAAGGCCTCTCAGTGTATCTGTTGATATTCCTAGTAATTGTTGATTCATTATTGTCATCAAAAAAGATCCCACAAACCAACTCATCGAAAGCAAGGCTAAAAAAATAACCATCTGCATGGCTGGACGGTAATAGGTAAGATATCTATTCAACATGGAAATACTATATGTGCGCAAAAGTAATCGTTCTGCTTGTGATATACCAAGTTATTTTCGGCTCTGTTATATTCATATCGAATGTTATAGATCGTATAAAAATATGTTATACATCTATATATTGCTACTTTCGCAACATGAAGTATATCAACTTATGCATAGCATGTACAAGTGCAGAGCAGGCCGATTTGATAAGCGCCCTATTGATTCCGACAGCTTATGTCGGTACCGAATATAATGAGGAATATCTATCAGTGTATTTCCAAGATTATGCTCCCTCTGAAGCCATCATCGATGAGCTACTCTCCCCCTTAAAATTGAGTTATCGCATAGAAACTATTCCTGCTCAAAACTGGAATCAAAGCTGGGAATCAAATTTTGAGCCTATCATTATCAATGATAACGTAGGTATAAGGGCTGACTTTCACCCTCCCCGCCCCGACCTGACCTTTGATTTGATCATAACTCCCAAAATGAGCTTTGGTACCGGACATCATGAAACAACTCATATGATGATGGAATTTATATCGGATATTGACTGTGAAAACAAACGAGTATTTGATTTTGGTACCGGAACGGGTGTGTTGGCCATCTTTGCTAAACGAAAAAAGGCCGCATATTGTATTGCTAACGACAATGATCCTTGGTGTTTTGAAAATGCTGTAGAAAATTGCAAGCGAAATCTTACCGAAGATATTGTAGTGACACTTGATCCAATACAAAACATTCAAGACGAATTTGATATAATTATTGCCAATATCAATTTGAATATTCTTGTGGATAATGTAAAACACCTCAGTCGACTTAGCAAATCTGGTGCTGATCTATTTCTGAGTGGCATACTCATTTGCGACATCCCACAAATAAAGCGTGTATTTATCGAAAATAAATTTGAATACATAGAACATAAAACCAAAAACAATTGGGCTGCAATACATCTAAAAAAAGTTAATATATAGCTTGCAAATGCCATTTAATTCCCGTATCTTCGCCACTCAATTTGCAATTTTTGCCTATGTACGAAGTCATTTTAATCATACTTGCTTATCTTATTGGATCTATACCTACGGCGGTTTGGGTGAGTAAATATTTTTTTGACATAGATATACGTCAGTATGGTAGTGGCAACTCCGGTGCGACCAACACATTTAGAGTACTTGGCTCCAAAGCAGGCAGTTTTGTATTTTTTGTAGATATGCTAAAAGGGTTTATGGCTGTTGATTTAGCCTATTTTATAGTTACATACCAACACGACAATGTGGCACTTACCAATTTTCAGGTTTTATTGGGTATTAGTGCTGTAATAGGTCATATATTTCCTATTTGGGCGGGCTTCAAAGGAGGCAAAGGAATTGCTACATTATTCGGGATGATTCTAGCCATACAACCCTTGGTGGCAGCGAGCCTTGTAGCCGTATTTGTCATCATGCTTTTCGTGACTCGTTATGTATCTCTTAGCTCTATCACCGCTAGTATAGCCTTCCCGGTGATGATATTTTTTATTTTTCGTGAACCCGAAATTATGTATCGTGTATTTGCGGTAGCCACGGCAGTCATGGTCGTACTTACTCATCACAAAAACATTAACCGATTGCTGGCAGGCAATGAAAATAAAGTGCCTCTCTTTCGCAAAAAACAACGCGAAGAGTAAATTTTTACTTACTACGCTATTGCCTCTGATTATGCGACATCTATAAATGCAATTTTTTGTTAAAAATTGACATTATACTTTTACAACATGAATGAAAAGAAACTCTATCACCTCTCCTATGTGAGCACTGCATGTGATTGTCTTAAATTCGAAAATATCCGTGAGATACTCGATAGTTCCAATAAAAACAATGAAGTTAATGGCGTAACTGGTATATTAGTCTATTGCAACAAACATTTTTTTCAAATCCTTGAAGGTGATAAAGACACCATATTGGAATTATTTGAAACGATTTCTATCGATTGCCGACACGATAATGTCATAAAAATTCAAGAAGGACAGATAGACCAAAGACAGTTTGGCAATTGGAGTATGGCATTTAAAAGCTACAACAAAGAACTCAAACATCTTGACAATTTCAATACTGAGCAATTTTATAGTTACATACGCAATTTGTTAGATCAATCCAAAGTGGATCAGAAAAATGATGTGTCACTCAAAGTGTTAGCAGACTTTTTTGACCTCAACGGATAATTCTTCTCCCTATTTTTTTTCTTTTTTTCTAAAAGTAAGACAAGTACTTTTACGGACTCATTACACACGTGTCCATGCCAACTATTTCAGCAAAATCGCTATCAGCTGTTCTTATATCATTCTCCATTGGTATCGTATTTATATTCTCCGGAATCTCCAAAATACCCACACTAGAACAATTTGGCTGGACCATTGTAGAAACGACCTTTCTGAATTGGACACTGGCAGAATGGTCAGCCAGAATATTGATAGGTTTAGAGTTATATTTAGGACTCCTCTTCGTATCCAATCTACAGCTTCGCAGATTAACTATCCCATTCTCCATCTTGTTATTAGTTCTATTTAGCATATACCTATTGGTTGTAATGCGTATGTATGGCAATGAGGGCAATTGCGGTTGCTTTGGCGAAGTAATGCCCATGTCACCCAAAGCATCGATCATTAAAAACATCCTCTTACTAGTTGCTATTATTTTTCTAAGAATGATTCATTCTTCATGGAGTTTCCGCTACATGAAGCCCACTTTAATCATTACACTACTTGCATGTATTTCTATTCCGATCATACTCTCCCCTCCCGAAAGTATATACATCAAAGAGCATGAACCTCTCATGGCAGAGCCTATCCCCCTCAGCATCCTATATTATTCTGACAAGAACCTGCCACCCAGCATAGAGCTTCGAAAAGGCAAACATGTACTTCTCTTCCTCAGCCTCACCTGTACCTATTGCAAAAAAGCAGCAAAAAGACTCAAAATCATGAAGCAAAAGCACCCTGAATTACCCTTCTATGCCATCATGAATGGAGATAGTTCCGATCTCAAACCATTCCTTCTGGAAACCACTATGGACAATATCCCTTACACACTATTCAAAGGTCCAGAACAGTTTGCTCTAATGAATGGAGGCTTCTCTCTGCCAACTATTAAATGGGTCAAGGACACGATCACACAACGCGAATCAAATTATTTATCGATCAACGAAAATGAAATTCTCGAATGGATGAAACTGCATTAATTTAGCCTACAATCCCTTCTCATAGTCCTCCTGCTCTTGTATTTTGATTATATCTAAGGTCTCAGCATCTACACTTCTCTTCAAAAATACCCTTTTATAGTACTCCCAAGTCATACCATCACCTCGTAAAATCCCTTGTGTATATTGCCAATGCTGAAATATGTTCAGTACACACAACATCAATAATCCACAAGCCCACATAGCTTGATGCCCTCTTTTAAAACCACTCATACGCTCTATCAATATACCCATAGGCAACGCTAATAGAGGTAATATATCGATCAATGGCCTACTTCCATACGACCAGCCATAAGGCCAATTGCGCCAACAAAATACTATATACATGAATGGAAGAAAAAATACCCCAAAAAGAATAGGATACCAAGATAGTTTGCGAGCTTTATTCATAAAGAATAATCCTACAAATCCAAGTAGCACAAGAGGAGAATAGATAATCCAACCCTTGCGAAAACTAAATAAACCTTGCCAAATCCTAGGACGATGCCACACAAAACCATGTTCTTCACCGTACGAATCATAAATCCAAAGTCCCGTCACATACTTCCAATAGAGAAGCTGAGGCATGATCGCCAGTATACATATCACTAGCATAGCGAGCACTTGCCAGCGATGCCGCCACCAAAAAGCCCATCGACTACCTACATACCCCCACCCCAGAGGTATCAATACGACCAATACATCAACAGGTCTTGTGATAGCCAGTATACCTACCGCCAAACCGAGTATAAGAGCATACTCCATTCGGGCTTTTCTGTACCACTTATCCGTACTAAATAATATCACACTGACCAGAAAAAAAGCATAAGGATGCGACATACCCGGCTCAAACGCTATATAATTGACATAATTGGTTCCTATGCCCAGCAGTAAGATGACCATCAAAGATGAAAAAACAGATACATATCGTTGCAACCAATGAAATAAAAGCAAAAAGGAAAACAAACTCACCAACCAAGTACTCAGAAATACACCCCACTGATACCATTTCGAATAGCCATCGTTATAAGGCAAATCAGCTAACACATGTGCCACATAGGTGAGCGCAAATATAGGTAAGTGAAATATAGCAACTCCAACAGTGTATTGATTACATACATTTCCACTATCTCCTACCGGATACAGTGCATAGCGAGCTACCGCACCATCAGTAGGCCTATATATACTATCAATCTTGTCAAAGAATCGAAATTGTCTGATATCTTGATATATAAACAGGGCAGGTAAATAATTATAATACCCACACACATCCCATTTTAATACCGCGTGATGATCCGCCTTCTCAGTCAAACGAAAAACAGCAATAACGATAAAAAATAAGAATAATAGAAAGAGAGTATATACACGAGACGAGACGAGACGAGACGAGCTTCTTTTCACTTATAATCAATTTCAAAAACATTCAAATATAGAACGGAAATACGTATAATTTTATTTTGGGAGCTCATCCAAAAATTCATTATTCACCATAAGTCCTGCTCTACGCTATATCCCTCCGCAGCTCCACACCGAGGCTCTTTCGCTACGGGGATGCCGCTACGATCAGGGCTAAAGCTCATCGTCTGAAATTCTATGTAGCACAAAAAATACAGTATATATAATAGTCAATTCCCTAATTTGACTGTATTACATGTCATCTCTGAATTACTAAAAAAATATTTTCCCATTTTTTTATCTATTTCAGTACTATTGACCAAAAAAATACGAAATTTGTCCACCTTATATAAGCAGCAACATGATCGAAATAAAAGTACCACCAGTAGGCGAGAGTATTAATGAAGTAACTTTAGTAAAATGGAACAAACCCGATGGTAGCTGGGTAGAGCGCGACGAAGTACTCTGTGAACTCGAAAGCGAAAAAGCTACCTTTGAGCTCAATGCCGAACAAGCCGGTATTTTACATCATGTAGCCACCGAAGGTGCTGACTTAGCCATAGGCGACTTAGCCTGCCGTATCGACGAATCAGCCACCCGTCCGGCTGCTGCACCTTCACCTAGTCCGACTCCCCCACCAATTGCCACTCCTCCCAGACCCACTGAATCGCAGACTGCTGCCTCTAACCCAGTACCTGCTCCTACGCCAAGTCATCCATCAAACGAAATTAAAGCCACGCCGGTAGCCGCTCAAATCATAGCCGAAACCAAAGTGGATACCCAACACATACATGGCACAGGCCCTCTTGGCAAAATCACCAAAAACGACGTGCTAGCCGCACTTGCCAAACCCGGCATGAAAGCAGAGCAAACACTCTTTTCCCGACAGGAGAAATCCGAAAAAATGAGCAACCTGCGTCGTACCGTGAGTCGCCGACTGGTAGAAGCCAAAAACAGCACTGCCATGCTCACTACCTTCAACGAAGTAGACATGACGGCGATCATGGAACTGCGCAGTAAATACAAAGATACCTTCAAAGAAAAACATGGCGTAGGACTTGGCTTTATGAGCTTCTTCACCAAAGCTTGCTGTATAGCTCTCAGCGAATGGAAAGCTGTAAATGCCTATATCGACGGAGACCATGTCATCTACCACGACTATTGTGATATATCTATCGCCGTAAGCGCCCCTAAAGGACTGGTCGTACCCGTTATACGCAACGCCGAAAGCCTCTCTATGGCTGAGATAGAAGCCAAAGTGGTAGAGCTCGCCACCAAAGCCCGCGACAATAAACTTAGTATGGAAGAAATGACCGGTGGCACCTTTACGATCACCAATGGTGGAGTATTTGGCTCCCTCATGAGTACGCCCATTATCAATATTCCTCAGTCTGCCATACTCGGTATGCACAAGATACAGGAGCGACCTATGGCTATCAATGGTCAAGTCGTTATACGCCCTATGATGTACCTGGCACTCAGCTACGACCATCGCATCATCGATGGCAGAGAAAGTGTAGGTTTTCTTGTTCGTGTCAAAGAACTTCTCGAAAATCCAACCCTCCTGCTAGCCGGTGTAGATCCCGCCAAGCTTCTACTCGAACTCTAAGCTTATGTTTGCCAAACAATATTTGCAAACGGCCACTCACCTTATCGAACAATACGCCCTTCAGCAACCCCTGGCTCTGTACCTTAAAGCCTATTTCAAACATAACAAACACTTCGGCTCACGCGATCGACGCTACATTGCCGACTTAGTATATCAATATTATCGTTTAGGGCCACAAACATCCGGTAGAGCATCGCAGCAGTTGATACTACTTGCCGCATTATCTTCCGATAAGTTTCCTCTTTCCTTTTTCGAAAAGTTGGCTCCTGAGCTATGCCACTATTTGCCACTCCCTGCTGCTAAGCGCCGTAAGGTATTGGCACAAGAATATGGACTCCGGTACACGATGGATCTTGCATACAGCCATGCGCTAACAGCCCAAGAGTACCAGGAGTATTTGTGGGGACAACCACAAGTATTTATCCGTTTTTCGCCGGAGCATTTTTCACTTATCAAGCAACGATTGGGTTTCCATAAGATAGCGCATCAGGTACACAGCAATGCTTGTATATCGATGGAGAGAGAAAGTAAACTAAGCGAAATCCTTCCTGCTAACCTGTACAGAATACAAGACATTTCATCTCAAAAAACCGGACTCTATTTTGAACCCCATAAAAAAGAACGCTGGTGGGACTGCTGTGCCGCAAGTGGCGGTAAATCCTTGTTGCTACTCGACAAAAATGTACCTATTGAGCTAACGGTAAGTGATGTACGACCTCAAATTCTACACGCTCTAGAAGAACGCTTGGCGCGCTATGGCTATTCGAAGTCGTATACCCCTCTGTGCTTAGATCTTACGAAGCCGCTGCCCGAATCACTAGGGCTTTTTGATCAAATCATCTGTGATGCTCCCTGTAGCGGCAGTGGCACCTGGGCGAGGAGTCCGGAGCAGTACTATTTTTTTTCGGCAGAAAAACGAGCCTATTTTCAGCACTTGCAACTACAACTGAGCTCGAATGTAGCTCAGCGACTCAAACCCGGTGGTACCATGTACTATATCACCTGCTCCGCTTTGAAAGACGAAAATGAAGCTGTAGTTGATATGCTATGTGAGCAACATGGACTTCGCTGCGTACAACAAGAACTGATAAATCATAGCCAGGTGGGTGGCGATATCTTGTATATGGCGGTACTAAAACGATTTTTGCTAAATGCTCTATAGATATTTGGGTACACTAAATTTTCTATTTTCAAAAAAAAAGCTACATTTGCACTCCTTCATGAGCTCGGGACGTAGCTCAGCCCGGTTAGAGTACACGTCTGGGGGGCGTGTGGTCGCTAGTTCGAATCTAGTCGTCCCGACTTTCAAAAAGCAAGACTTACTGTCTTGCTTTTTTTTGTTCTACCCGCATGATGTGACAGACCGTTGATAGAAATTCAGACGATGGGCTTTAGCCCGGATAGTAGCGATATCACCCGAAGTGCAGAGCCTTGTGTCGCAGAGCCACTGAGGGTATAGCAGCGTATAGCCGGAAGTAGATGAAGCAGGCAATGCGATGAGCTCCAATTGATAAATATCTGACTTGATAAATAAGTTGATACTAAAGGCTTTGTAGAGTGTTTTTGTAGCAAATATTTTGAAACCGGGTTGCTATCCACTACATTCGTGCTACAAAAAATTTGTATGAAAAAAATATTGTTTTCACTGACCTTGCTCTGTGCGAGCGTAGGTCATGGATGGGCTCAAGCCAAGCTGATTGAGAAGGTGACTAAAACGGGCGATGAAGTGGTCATCCCTTACGAAAAATATGTACTACCGAATGGACTGACAATCATAGTGCATGAAGATCATAGCGACCCTATAGTGCATGTGGATGTGACATATCATGTGGGATCGGCGCGCGAAGAAATAGGAAAATCAGGGTTTGCCCACTTTTTTGAACACATGATGTTTCAGGGAAGTGATAATGTAGCCGATGAACAGCATTTTAAAATCATAACGGAAGCCGGAGGTACACTTAATGGTACTACGAACAGAGATAGAACCAACTATTTTGAGACCGTACCAAGCAACCAATTGGAAAAAATGCTGTGGCTTGAAGCCGATCGCATGGGCTTCTTGCTGGATGCGGTGACTCAAAAGAAATTTGAAGTGCAACGTGCTACGGTAAAAAATGAACGTGGTCAGAATTATGATAATAGACCATACGGCTTGGTGCAAGAAACGCTAGCCAAAAATCTATATCCCTACGGTCATCCTTACTCTTGGCTTACGATAGGTTATGTGGAAGACTTGGATCGGGTAAATGTAGAGGATTTGAAAAACTTTTTTCTGCGATGGTATGGCCCCAATAATGCAGTAGTGACTGTAGGTGGCGCAGTGAAGGCAGCTGAGGTAGTAAGACTTGTCGAAAAGTATTTTGGCTCTATACCGCGTGGTCCCAAAGTAGAAAAAACGGTATTACCCGCAGTTACATTGACTTCGAATCGCTATGTAAGTATGACGGACAATTATGCCAAGCTTCCTATGCTTAGCGTGGCCATGCCTACCGTACCTGCTTATCACAAAGATGAAGCCGCACTAGATTGCTTAGCAGATATCATTGGAGGGCGTAGCTCTTCTATATTGTACAAAAGATTAGTAAAAACGCAAAAAGCTCTGAGCGCCTCTGCCTCTCACCCTACGGATGAATTGGCGGGTACCATGCAGTATAGCATCATGCCCAAAGCAGGTACTAGCTTAGCGGATATGGAAAAAGAATTGCTAGAAGCATTGAAAGAGTTTGAGAGTAGAGGAATTACGGATGATGATATCAGTAAGTTTATTGCTAAGCGGGAGTCTCAGATGATTTATGGCTTAGAAAGTGTGAGTGGCAAAGTTAGTCAGTTGGCTGCTTTCCAAACCTTTACCGGTAATGCCAATTATATTAAAAACGAACTGAAACGCTATACCTCCCTCACCAAAGAGGATGTAATGAATGCCTACAATAAGTATATCAAAAATAAACCCATGGTGATTCTTAGTGTACTCACCAAAGGCAATGAAAATGTAGTAGCAGCCACTCCTAACTATACGGTATCCAATACCGGGTACAAAGCGCCGGACTATGGCTATAATGGACTGAAATACACCAAAGCAAAGGACAGTTTTGACCGAAGTAAAATGCCTCCTTCAGGGCCAAATCCCTCTGTCATCATACCTGCCATAAAACTTATCGAACATGATGGAATGCGCTTGCTAAAAGCTAATTCGGATGAGTTGCCAACCATAGTACTTAGCTTGGCATTTAAAGGAGGACGTATGGTAGAGCAATACGACTTGACAAGAGTAGGTATGGCGAATTTGTTCGCTTCTATGATGGAGGAAGATACCAAATTTCATACCGATGAAGAAATCTCTATCATGCTGGAGAAACTGGGTAGTAGTATCAGCTTCAATACAGAATTAGATGAAACCGTAGTGAATGTAAGATGCCTCAAAAAGAATTTGCAAGCCACACTCAATCTATTGGAAGAACGTCTACTGCATCCAAAATTCACCCAAGAATCGTTTGATAGACTTAAAAACCAAACAATAGAAGGGATCAAAAATTCGAAGACACGGGCAGCGGTTGTTGCAGGCACTGCATATAACAGAATTTTGTTTGGCAACGAGTCGATCATGGGTTTTCCAAGTAGCGGCACCCTTCAGACGGTAGAGGCGATATCGCTTCAGGATATTGAAAGCTATTATAGTAATTATTTCAACAAGTCTGAATTGACTGCAGTGCTAGTAGGAGAATTAGGAGATGATGAGGCCAAAAAAATACTTACACGCTTGAGTAAACTTCCTTCAAAAAAGGTAACTCTGCCAAACTTACCGGTAACTCCCTTAGTAGGCAATGGCAAAACCATACATTTAATCAATATTCCTAAAGCAGCACAGACAGAATTTAGGGTGGGATATGTAACCGGAATTCCATTTGATGTAACGGAAGAGTATTACCAGTGTGGTCTAATGAATTTTCCTTTGGGAGGTGCCTTTAACTGTCGCATCAACCTGAATCTACGTGAAGAAAAAGGCTGGACTTATGGCGCTAGAGCAAATTTTGGCAGTAATAAATATACGGGCACTTACACATTCTCCTCCGGAATAAAAACACCCAATACAGATAGTGCGTTGTATGAAGTAATGCGCGAGATCAATGAATATGTAAAAGAGGGCATTACCGATGAAGAGATTAATTTCATGAAAAATGCGATAGGACAAAGCGATGCTCGTAAATATGAAACCGGTTTTCAGAAAGCAGGATTCTTGTCGACCATATTAAAATATAATCTCCCCTACGATTATGTCAAGGACCAAACGAAAGCCTTAAACCTTATTCAGAAAAAAGACATCAATCAACTATCAAAAAAATGGCTTAATACTTCAAATATGAGCATCGTTTTGGCAGGTGATAAAGAAGTTGTAGCACCCGGACTTGAAGCAATGGGCTACCAAATAGTAGAAATTGATGCTGATGGTAATAAAAAATAGAAGTAGATTTTCTGTCACTTAACTGAAGAATACTTTCAATCAAGAGACCCCGCCATAGGCGGGGTCTCTTGATATGACATAAACAACTAAAAACGATGTATATTACTTTCCAAATTTCAATTTTTTGCCAGGATAATAGGCATTGCTGTCTAATTCTTCTTCAATACGGATCAGCTGATTGTATTTAGCCATACGATCGCTTCGTGATGCCGAACCGGTTTTGATTTGTCCACAATTCAGTGCAACGGCCAAGTCAGCAATAGTAGCATCTTCCGTTTCGCCACTTCTGTGGCTCATAATGGTATTGTATCCTGCATGCTGAGCCATTGTCACGGCATTGATCGTTTCGGTCAAAGTGCCTATCTGATTTACTTTCACCAAAAGGCCATTGGCTATGCCGCCATCAATTCCTTTTTCCAATCGGTCTACGTTGGTTACAAATAAATCATCACCTACAAGTTGTACTTTTTTGCCAACTGCTTCCGTAAGCATTTTCCAGCCAGCCCAGTCATCTTCAGCCAAGCCATCTTCGATAGATGCAATGGGATATTGCTTGCACCATTGCTCCCAGTATTTTACCAGCTCTTCGCTTTTCATTTTTTTGCCACTCGATTTTTTGAATACATAACATTTTTGCTTTGCATCCCATAGCTCAGAATTGGCTGCATCCATAGCGATCAATACCTGAGAGCCAGCTTTGTAACCTGCACCTTCGATGGCGTTCAGTACAGTTTCTATAGCCTCTTCATTGCTTTGAATATTTGGAGCAAATCCGCCTTCATCACCTACATTGGTTGAGTAGCCCTTCTTTTTAAGCACATTTTTCAAACTGTGAAATATTTCAGTACCCCAACGAAGTCCTTCGCTAAATGATTTGGCACCTACCGGCATCACCATAAATTCTTGAAAATCGATTTTATTGTCTGCGTGTGCACCACCATTTAAGATATTCATCATTGGTACCGGTAATGTTTTGGCATTGGTACCACCTATGTATCGATACAGACTCAAACCAGCCTCATCGGCAGCCGCTTTGGCAGCAGCAAGACTGACGGCTAAAATTGCATTTGCACCCAATTTACTTTTGTTAGGCGTGCCATCCAATTCAATCATTATTCTATCTATCAGTTGCTGATCGTAAATATCCACTCCCACCAAAGCACTATTGATAGAAGTTTTAACATTTTTTACCGCTTTTTGCACTCCTTTGCCAAGATAAGCCTTTTTATCATTATCTCGTAATTCGGCTGCTTCGTGAATACCGGTGCTGGCACCAGATGGAACTGCAGCTCTGCCGAGCGAACCATCATCGGTATATACTTCGGCTTCAACGGTGGGATTGCCTCGCGAATCTAATATTTGGCGGGCATGAACATGGGTGATAAAACTCATAGTAATTTGAAATTTTTAGAAGGCAAAGTTACAAAGGCTTTGCGATACTATCATGAATCGCATTGATTGTAATAGTGAAGTAATTAATAATAATTCTAATAACCCACCTACCCATGCCTTGGGCGTCTTCTACTAATTGCATGAAATACACTTTTGAGTATCCATCAAAAAAAATCAGCCCATCAGGGCTGAAAACGAGTGGCGGAGAGAGAGGGATTCGAACCCCCGGACCTTTGACAGTCAACGGTTTTCAAGACCGTCGCAATCGACCACTCTGCCATCTCTCCGCTGCAAATATATAGACGGAAAAATGATAAATAAAAATTATCATACTAGATTTTAAAAAAAGATTTTTAAAGGCTACAAACAGGGCGCTGTACAAGATTCTATTTGCTATTTCAACAGAATGTTTATTTTTACCTTATACTTATTTCTATGAAACCAGTTTATTACAGCGAATATTTACAACTCGACAAAATCCTCCGGGCACAAGAGGAAGAAAGTAAAAAAAATGGAGTCCGGGCCGATGATGAAATGCTATTTATAATCATACATCAATCCTATGAATTGTGGTTTAAACAAATATTACATGAAGTCAACATTGTAAGAGAACTTTTTGCTCAAAACACCATTGCTGACAGCTCGGCAGATATTCCCAATTCTGTTCATAGACTAAAAAGAGTATCAAAGATACTGGAAATGCTGGTCAATAAACTGGGCATATTAGAAACCATGACTCCCCTTGACTTTTTGGATTTTAGAGATTTTCTACGCCCCGCATCCGGATTTCAAAGCATCCAATTCAAAATCATGGAAGCTATGCTAGGCCTTCCCTTCGATAAACGATTTGGACAACAATACTATTTGTCTCAACTCACCGAACAGGATGTAAAGCAAGTTAAAGAAGCAGAGCAACAAACCTCTTTGTTTGTATTAGTCAGTCAATGGCTCGAACGAATGCCCTATATCACTGCCGCAGAGGGCTGGCTGAGTGATGATGATTTCATCCTCCAATATCGCGATATCTACAACGAATCTTTACAAATTGGAGAAAAACAAAACACCCACCTCTTTGATTTGTTATTTTTACCCTACGAACCTTATCCCTCCGAGCGACGCCTGAGCAGAAGAGCCAACAAAGCCGCATTATTCATCATGCTCTATCGCGACTACCCTCTACTCCACCTACCCTATCAGTTTATCAATTGCTTGCTCGATATCGATGAATTGCTTGCTCAGTGGCGATACAGACACATGAATATGGTACAGCGCATGATAGGACGCCGAATTGGAACCGGAGGTAGCACCGGTGCCGATTATCTTAAAGCGGCCGCTGACACCCATTATGTATTCAAAGAATATGCTGATTTAAGCTCTTTCTTGGTACAACGAAACAAACTCCCCAAACTACCTGCAACACTTGAGAAAAAACTACGCTTTGGTATACAATAAATACCAAACATCAAGTTTCATTTCCAAACCGCATTGGTAATTACAGCAATGGTACAAGTCTTGTGAATAACTATCTAAAAAAATAGAATACAACTCACTAGATAATTTCTACATTTGCACATGCTTTCTGATTTTCCTGTACAAAACGAAAAAGAAACCCGCGCCGGATTTGGCGAAGGGATACACGAAATAGCCATAACGAACCCCAATATAGTTGCACTTACAGCTGATTTGGCGGGTTCACTCAAGCTCAATGCCTTCATGAAAGATTTTCCGGATCGTTTCATACAATGCGGTATTGCCGAAGCCAACATGATAGGCGTAGCTGCAGGACTCACTATAGGAGGCAAAATACCTTACACCACTACATTTGCCAACTTTAGCACCTCCAGAGTGTATGACCAGATCCGTCAAAGCGTGGCTTATAGTGGCAAAAATGTCAAAATATGCGCATCCCATGCAGGTCTTACCCTTGGCGAAGACGGCGCCACACATCAAGTACTCGAAGACATCGGAATGATGAAAATGTTACCCGGTATGACAGTCATCGTACCTTGCGATTTCAATCAAACGAAAGCGGCCACTATAGCAATCGCTGACTACCAAGGCCCTGTCTATTTAAGATTTGGAAGACCCAAATGGCCCAATTTCACACCGATCAATATACCCTTCGAAATAGGCAAAGCACAACAAATACATGAAGGAACAGACATTAGTATCTTCGCCTGCGGACACATGGTATGGGAAGCAATGAAAGCAGTAGAAGACCTCGAAAAATCTGGCATTTCCTGCGACCTCATCAATATCCATACCATTAAACCACTCGATACGGAAGCCGTTCTGAAATCTATTCAAAAAACTAAATGTATCGTAACTGCTGAAGAACACCAGCGAAACGGAGGTTTGGGTGATAGTATCGCACAAGTCGCCTCCTCCAAATGCCCCTGCCCACAAGAATATGTAGCCGTCAACGATACTTTTGGCGAAAGCGGAAAACCCTCCGAATTACTTACAAAATATGGTCTCACAGCAGATTCAATCAAAGAAGCTGCCCTCAAAGCTATCGCTAGAAAGTAGAAACTCTTCATAATATTTATTTTTTCAGGGGCTATCAACTTTAGAACATTATGCATCCCGGTCCCACCTACTACAGGGTCCGTTATCACTTCCGTCTCGGCTCGTGACGGTACTAATATGTCACCTCAACGTTAAGCTACCACGAGCCTCGACCTCCTCGTGCCTCGTCGCCTTCCGTATGTGGCAGCCTCCCAGCTAATCAACGTATATCATCGCTCCCTCAACGCAAAGTATAAATAACAGAATAAAATTCTCCTTCATACTCATTACAAGATGAAAGCATAAACAGAAAATAGATTATTCAAAAAGCACATCAACAAAATACCCGACCCGATAATGAACCAACTAACTTACCTTTGCCAACCCTTATGAATTTGCAATATTTGCAAGAACAATACCAACATCACCCCTGCCTCAAACCTCTGGCAGACGCAACTCTATTGCCCACACCTTGCCTTATAAAGCTAAATGGACTCCTTGCCTCATCTATATCATTCCTGGCAAGCACTCTATTCAAACAATCAGATTACAACCACATCTTCATACTCGATGATAAAGAAAAAGCCGCGTACTTTCACAACGATTTCGAAACGCTTAGTGGAGCCCTCGATATCTGCCTCTTTCCCGATTCATACAAAAAAACAGGCACCATCGGCGAGTTAAATAGCAGCCACGTCATGTTGCGAACAGAAGCTCTACTCAAGTGGAATACGCCATCTCCCCGCCGAAAAGTACTGGTAAGCTACCCCGAAGCCCTTGTCGAAAAGGTTGTTAATACCCAAAGCTTCCAAAAAAACACCCTCTTCATAAAACAAAACGAAAAGTTAGATATCGAGTTCCTATCCGAATTCCTGATAGACATGCGCTTTTCTAAAGTTGAATTTGTATACGAACCAGGTCAATTTGCAATACGAGGAGGCATAATTGATATCTATTCCTTCGGCAATGAACACCCCTATCGTATCGAACTCTTCGATAACGAAGTAGATACCATCCGAATATTTAATCCGGAAACACAACTTTCAGAACGAAGACTTCTACAAGTCACCATCATTCCCAATATCGAAACCCACTTCGAATCCAACGAAAAAGTATCTTTATTTGACTTTTTGCCACCCAATACCCTCATTTGGATTAACGACACCGAGTGGACAATAGAACGAATACAAAAATTATACAATATCATCGAGAGCAAAGGCACCATCGAAATTCATGATATCAATGACCAAACAAATCATGTATCACCCGATGATTTTTCCACCCCAGATGCAATCAAATCAGCACTTGCTTCCAGACATCTAATAGAATTTGGTAAAGGATTCGCAGAGGAACTACTACCCATTACGACACCACCAGTGATAATAGAATCTCATACCAGAGAACAACCAGCCTTCAACCGACAATTCGAACTCCTAATCAAAGACCTTCAAGACAAAGCAGCAGAACATTACTCCATCTTTATATTTTCCGAAAACCCCAAACAACTAGAACGCCTGAGAAGTATATTCAGCGACCTCAACGCCAACATACTTTTCAATCCAATACCTCACTCCATATCTGAAGGCTTTATCGATAGCGATTTAAAAATTGTATGCTATACAGATCATCAACTCTTTCAGCGTTATCACAAATACAAAATGAAACAGGCCTATTCGCAAGGTAAAGCACTCAGTATACGTGCCCTCAAAGAGTTGCAGCCTGGCGACTTTGTTGCCCACATCGACCATGGCGTAGGTCGATATAGCGGCTTACAAAAAATAGAAGTCAACGGCGTGATGCAAGAGGCAGTTCGTATTTTGTATAAAGACAATGATGTACTCTACGTCAATATTAATAGTTTACACAAAATCACCCGATACACCGGAAAAGAAGGCTCTCCTCCCAAAGTGCACAAAATTGGTAGTGGCGTATGGGAGAAATTAAAACAAAAAACAAAAAAACAAATCAAGGACATCGCAGGTGACCTGATTCGATTATATGCTGCACGCAAAGCATCCAAAGGATTTGCTTTCTCCCCCGACTCTTATCTTCAAACCGAACTCGAAGCCAGCTTTATCTACGAAGATACTCCAGACCAAAGTAAAGCTACAGCCGATGTAAAAAAAGATATGGAGAGCGACGCACCAATGGATAGACTCGTATGTGGCGATGTGGGATTTGGCAAAACGGAAGTCGCTATAAGAGCAGCTTTCAAAAGCGTAGTCGATGGCAAACAAGCGGCAGTACTCGTCCCTACTACTATCCTTGCCTATCAACATTATCAAAATTTCAAAGAACGTCTCAAAGAATTCCCTTGTACGGTAGACTATATCAACCGCTTTAAATCATCAAAACAGAAAAAAGAAACACAAGAAAAACTTAAAGAAGGAAAAATTGATATCATCATAGGTACTCATGCTCTTCTCGGCAAAGATGTACAATTCAAAGACCTAGGAGTACTGATTATAGATGAAGAGCAAAAATTTGGGGTAGCCGCAAAAGAAAAAATTAAAAACTTCAAAGTCAATGTAGACACACTCACTCTCACCGCGACCCCCATACCACGCACACTCCAGTTTTCTCTTATGGGCGCCAGAGACCTAAGCGTTATCAATACACCACCACCCAATAGACAACCTGTACATACCGAAGTAAGCATGTTCAACGAAGAGCTTATTCGAGATGCAATCTATTACGAAACAGAACGTGGCGGTCAAGTATTCTTTATTCACAACAGAGTGCAAGGACTCTCTGATATGAGAGTATTTATCCAACGCCTTTGCCCCGATATCAGTATAGGTATGGCTCACGGCCAAATGCATGGCGATGAACTCGAAGAAGCCATTCTCGACTTTATGGCTCAAAAGTATGATGTACTTCTCTGTACTAATATAGTCGAAAGTGGAGTAGACATCCCCAATGTGAATACAATCATTATCAATAATGCTCACCAATTTGGACTTAGCGACCTACACCAGCTACGAGGCCGAGTAGGCAGAAGCAACAAAAAAGCATTCTGTTATTTACTAGCACCCTCATTAAGCACTCTGCCTTCGGATTCTAAAAAAAGACTGCAAACACTGGAACAATACAGTGAACTGGGAAGTGGCTTTTCCATCGCCATGCGCGACCTCGACATCAGAGGTGCCGGCAATATGCTAGGAGGCGAACAGAGTGGATTTATTAGTGATATAGGATTTGAGATGTACCAAAAAATACTCAATGAAGCCATTCGAGAATTGAAACATACTGAATTCAAAGAAGTATTCAAAGACCAAATAACAGACAAAGCCGACTTTGTAAGTGACTGTAGTATCGACACCGATCTCGAACTACTTATACCCGATTATTATGTTGAAAGTATTGCCGAGCGTTTATCACTTTATACACGCCTCGACGACTGTGAATCGCAAGAAGATCTGGACTACTTTGCAGAAGGCCTAAGGGACCGTTTTGGCCCCATTCCACCTCAAGTCAATGGACTTTTCACTGCTTTACAATGCAGATGGACAGCACAAAAAGTAGGATTTGAAAAACTAATCCTCAAGAACAAACAATTAAGATTATACTTTGTATCCAACCACGAATCTCCCTATTTCGACTCTCCACAATTTCAACATATACTTGCCAGTGTTCAACTACAACTCAAACAAGCTCGAACCAAACAAGTAGGCACTACACTTATGCTCGTAATAGACAGTGTGAGCGGTATTAATCATGTAAAAGAAATTCTAAACATCTTTCTTCTACCCAATACAGTAACTAATCAGCCAAATGAACCTGATACTCAGTAATCGTAATGATTACTTTTTAGCATTTTGCACCAGATAGCCTGAAACCATCATACGTTCACTATCAGTGAGCTTTGCATTGGGCGCCATTTTAATCATTACTTTCAACCACATTTCAGCTACTCTGGAATTGGGTGCATGTAATTCATGGCAACTCTTACACTTCTGCTCATACAATGTTTTTCCCATAGACACACGTTGCTCATTCAAACTACGCATATTATTCAACTGCTGATCTACCGGCATGTCAAATACATTATTGGTAGAACCAGCTGTAGATGCTGAATTTGATGGAGGTAAAGGAGTACTGGTAGGAGGAACGGTAGATGAAGGAGGTGTCACTGTCCCGGGTGTGCTACTTGCCGCATTAGTTGTTTTATCAACATTTTTATCCGTAGTTGCAACAGATTTGGTTGTTTTGGGAGAACAGTTATATAAAGTCACTAATGAAAACCCAACCATTGTAATTACTATCAGCTTTTTCATTTATTTCAGATTTTTTGCTAATGTAGGGGAAAATTTTGATTTAGAAAATCTACAGAGGTAGCTATTCTTTCTTCCATTGAGCCTCTTACTTGCAGATAGGGCTTTTTTTTACTCAAAACTATAGAATGATAAACTTCAAAAAAATACATTCTCATTGCTTCTTCAGGATGTTCTCTAAGTGGATCGTATTCCCAAGGTATATCTGGCGTAGTAAGCAAATAGGCATCATACGAAGTAGCACTTAACATTGAAACGATTTCTGAAGCGCAGCTGTTATATCGATGCCTGCTCCACACCTCAATCACATCTAAAGTAGTATCACATAGTAAAAAACGATTCGCTAATTTCTCCTGTTCAATTTCTGATTGATATTGTCCTTTGGCTATCAGTAACAAATCTTCTTCCAGGTATGGTCGACCAATATTTTCTAAATAAACACGGGCATATTCAGGCACATAAACCGTATGATAATGCATAGCGAGAGCCTCACACAAACTACTCTTACCTGTACTCTCACCTCCTATAATTGCGATTTTACGGATTCGGTTCATCTATCGATACTTTTAATATTCTGGGAAGACCATACATATCCTCATACAATTGAACAAGATAGGACATGGACATAAAATAATCAGCTACTTTGCTGGCATGATCCTTGCCTAATTCCAAAAAAAGACTACCGGATCGTTGCAGATGCTTCATTGAAAATTGATGAATCGCTCTATAAAATTGCAATGCATCCGAATTCGTAACAAATAGAGCCTGATGTGGTTCGTAACCTAGTACTCTGGCATGCATCTCTGTCTTTTCTGATTCCACTATATAAGGTGGATTAGATACAATGATGTCATATAACGCATGTGTCTGAGTTGGATTCAAAATATCCTCAATTATAAAATCTACATGTAATCCCAATTCACTTGCATTGCGGCTTGCTATAGCCAATGCTTTTTCCGAACAGTCAAGTGCTACCACTTCAGCCTGTGGACATAAATACTTTAATAACAAGGCAATGCAGCCACTTCCGGTACCTATATCTAAAACAC
This sequence comes from Chitinophagaceae bacterium, assembly GCA_036846185.1. GTDB lineage: Bacteria > Bacteroidota > Bacteroidia > Chitinophagales > Chitinophagaceae > OLB11. The sequence continues at coordinate 6,089 of DAIUCL010000011.1, read as the reverse complement.
GAAGTTTCGAACCTGTAAGATTATTTTCTTTGATAAAATCTCTTATGTGATACACCAGTTCTACTGTTTCAGGACGTGGAATCAATACATTCTTATCTACGTTTATCTTCAAAGGGCCAAACCATTCGTAGCCTAGTATATATTGTAGTGGTTCATTGATACCAATTCGCTCTATAATAGACATTACTGCGTGATCATCTATATCAATATTTTCCAGCTTTATTTTTAGCATCTCTTCGCCCGTCACATAGGTTGCTATTCGTCGAGCATACTCCCCCACTTCCGACTCGTCCAGTACTTCAAGCGGCAATTTTTTCAATACTCCTACCAATTCGACATATTTCATAAGGCTAAAGTAACACCCATCAGTTGATCTACAAGTGAGTTTTTTGACTATGTAATTGCTGATATATTATACCTATTAATCCATCGCAGAATACCATGTACAAATCACTGCAATAGCAGTACTTTTGCAAACTCGTCTATCGTATTTAACATTCGTCATTATGACCAAACTCTCTGTCAATATCAACAAAATAGCCACTCTACGTAATGCAAGAGGTGGTGAAAATCCCAATGTGCTTCAAGCTGCATTGAACATAGAATCTTTTGGTGCCGATGGCATTACGGTTCATCCACGACCGGACGAAAGGCATATACGCTACACCGATGTACATGACATAGCCAAGCACATTCATATAGAATTCAATATTGAAGGTAATCCGCAAGAACAAAAATTTATCGATCTGATACTATCGGTCAAACCGACTCAGGTGACACTCGTACCCGATAGTATAGATCAACTTACGTCCAATCACGGCTGGGATACTCTTCGCCACGCCGAATACCTTCGTGGCATTATTGCTATTTTCAAAGAAGCGGGTATACGTGTCTCCCTCTTTCTCGATCCTATCGAAGCAATGGTGATTGCAGCTTCCCACACAGGTACCGATCGTATAGAGCTTTATACAGAAGCCTACGCTTCGCAATACCTCAGCGACCCTGCTTCCGCCATAGCACCCTATATCCGTGCGGCTCATGTAGCTCATAGCTGTGGGCTGGGACTCAATGCCGGCCATGACCTTGATAGACACAACCTTACCTATTTTGCCCAACATATTCCTCACTTGGCTGAAGTATCTATTGGGCATGCCCTTATCGCAGACGCCTTATACCTGGGGCTCGACAATACAGTACAGATATACAAGCGCTGCCTGAATGCCTAACTTACAAAGACAAATTTCATTTCACTTGCAGAAACAACAACGAATACTCCTCCATGAAAAAAAACATTACGGACTGGCAAGCACTTGAGGGCGAAACCTTACTCATTGACAAACCCTATGGATGGTCATCCTTTGCCATCATCTCCCAATTGCGCAAATGGCTACATGCAAAGATAGGACATGCCGGCACACTCGACCCCTTAGCCAGCGGACTCATGATATGCTGTACCGGCAAAAGCACAAAGAAACTAAGTGGACTGATAGGGCTACCCAAAGAGTACCTTGCCATAATCCGATTAGGAGCTTCCACACCCACCTATGACCTGGAGAGCGAACCCGAAGCTTTTGCAGATATCAGTACAATCAGTCATGAGCAAATAGAAAATGCCATTAATACATTCAGAGGCAATATACAGCAGCTACCTCCCATTCACTCTGCTATCAAACAGGCAGGCAAACCTCTCTACAAACTTGCTCGAAAAGGTGTTGAAATCGAAGTAAAACCCCGACAAGTCCTTATCAGCGAATTTGAAATTACAAAAATCGACTTACCCGAAGTGCATGTACGCATCCGATGTAGCAGTGGTACCTATATCCGGTCTTTGGCTTATGATCTAGGACAGCTATTAGGCTGCGGTGGCTTTCTTCAAGCACTACGAAGAACGGCCATCGATGAATTTCGCATAGAGGATGCATACACCATTGACGAACTTTCAGCGCATTTTGGCAGCAAAATGAATACCCGAATCATTGAACCCAAGATTGATTATGGCCTCCCAAACTGGACATAGAACTAATACTAACGTATAATGTACGTATATTATGTTTTGGAGCTTAGCCACTTTCACTGTTCATCCACCTCCTGCTCTCCGTTATATCTCTTCCGCCTCCAAAGGCGAAAGAGGATGCCACTGCGATCAGGGCTAATCCTCAGCGCCGTATTCATTATTGAGCTCTCCGTAGCGAGTTTGTCTTCGTTGCTATCAATATTTATTACACGATGTAACAATTTGCAATGGTATGTCAAATTAACTAATGAATACAAAGTATAAATCTTATATACCACATCCCAGAAACTCGGCTACACGATTGGCAGCCGGATAGTAGTGGAGAGCCCACAAGGATGAAGGCACGTGAGGCAAGGAGTAGAGGGGGCGTAGGGACGAAGCCACCACTACGACTATGCCTCACTGCCTGAAGACTGAGGACTCGCAACGGATAGCCGTGCATGCCCCTATTGCTTTCATAAAAAAATTAGGGTTGTTTGTGCAGCTTAAATATTTGTTTGTCTCCTTTATTCTGCAATGCGGCTAAATATATACCCGGTGGCCAATGCCGGGCTTCGAATAATGTAATATTTTGTGTTCCCTTTTCGATGAAGTAGCTGGCCAATTGTTGCCCTTGCAAATTGTATAAATACAAGGAGCAGTTGGCGCTGAGCGGTGTATTTGCGTGTATTTGTAAACCTTGTTGTCCAAAATTAAGTATGATCGTTTGCTCATTAATTTCTTGCATGGGCGCACTCAGTGGAGCTGCATCCATACAAGTCTGTATATTATAGCTAATCTTCTCGATAGTAGAACAATTGTCGCATAATAGATTTTTGATAAAACATGCATACTTGTGAGGCACATATACCTCAGACTCAAGACTAGGGAAGAAACAATGTTCTCCATTGGCATCATAATTGGATTCCACACAGATACCTTTTGCTATAAGCTGCTGATAGATAGCCTGTGGGCCAAAAAAAATAGGATAAGGATTTGATACTTGATTGCAGTAGCGATATGGTGCTATCCCCAGAGGCATGATACTATCCTTCATACCATGAAGATTGAGTATAGGTATCTTAACACCCGTATTAAAAAGTGCTGTATCGATAGCAGCTCCACACCAACTTACGATACCTCTGATACGATAACGACCCGAATCAGAACCGAGTATATTGACTAAAGGTCCTAAACTGGCTTCAAAGCCGGGAAAAAGGGTATTTGCCAAAGCATTGCTAAGATAACCGGCAGAAATAGCTGTGACGGCACCCGCATCAATACCTATCAGATACACCTGAGAGGTGTCGATACGATAAGGCTCAGCATGTACACTCAAATATTGGAGAGCACTGTGCACATCTTGTGTAGCCCTGTACATAGCTGTTGACAACTGATAGGTATTGCCCCCACAAAGACCACCTTCCTGATAGTTCCAACCACTTCTGTATTCCATACACACCGCGGTGTAGCCTCTTCGAGCCATCTGTATTGCTCTTGATTTCATACTTGACTTAGAGGCTGTAATCCACTCGTTGCCCGGCAGAAAGACCACCAGAGGGCGTCGTTGTAAAGGGTCTATCACATTGTAAGGATGATACACATTGAGAGTTAGATCAACCGGCTGCCCCAGATAATTGTTTTTTTGGGCATACACAATTTCTTCATGATAATCGATAGCAGCATCCGAAAACAAATCGTATTCGGCAAAACGACCTGAAATACAAAAGGGCAAACTAGTCTGCGCTTCTGATACAGATTCTATTGTTAGGAATAAAAGTAGCAGGCAGGTTAAACGATATTTCATTCTGATACAAAGTAACAACTAAAAAGCAAGATATAAAAATACGTTGTAAAGGAATCAGCGCGATTCCTTGCTCATAGTATTTTTTGCATCACATAATCGTTGAGATAAAAATCACCTAAAGGAATGTCGACCTCATGTATGACTTCAAAGCCATGCTTAACATAAAAATGAAACGCCGGATTAAATCGATTTACGTTCAAGGTAAGTTTTTCGACACCAGATTTCTTCAAAAGTTGATAGGCTTCTTGCATTAGTAAAGCACCCGCCCCTCTACCTTGAAAGGAAGGCAATACATAGAGTTTGCTAAGCTTATAGTCCTGTGTATCGGGCAAGAGATGCATATAGGCTATTAACTTACCTTCGGACTCAACTGCTTTGAATATGTGAGTTGACTCCTGCAACTGAGAATGAAGCACCGAAGCATTGTAGAACAAATCAAGCATGTAGCGAATCTGCTCTTGACTGATAATAGAACTGTAAGTATGAAACCAAGTGGTGTGAGCCAATTCGATAATTTCATCGACATGATTCGTAGTTAGATTGATTATTTTCATATTCTGTTTCTGGTGTGAACATAATGTAGTTATTTTACACTTCAATTCACTTTATAAAAAAATCAAAATTATGCAAGCTTGGAAAGATTATCAATCCCAACACGAACAAAAATTTCTTGATGAACTACTCAATTTGCTTCGTATACCCTCTGTAAGTGCTGTACCTGCTCACAATGAAGATACTGCACGCTGTGCCGAAGCGGTGAGAAAATCATTGCTAGATGCAGGCTGCACAAACGCAGAGCTTTGCCCTACGGCGGGGCATCCGATCGTGTATGCCGAAAAAATCATAGATCCTTCACTACCGACCATACTTACCTATGGGCATTATGATGTACAACCACCCGACCCGCTTGACTTGTGGATTTCGGGTCCCTTTGACCCACAAATCCGAGATGGGAAAATATATGCGCGTGGTGCCTGTGATGACAAAGGACAAATGTTCATGCATGTAAAAGCATTGGAAGTAATGAATGCTACCGGAAGCTTAGCTTGCAATGTGAAATTTATTATAGAAGGAGAAGAAGAAGTGGGTAGTAATAATCTTGGACAGTTTTTGGAAGAGAATAAAGCACGCTTAGCAGCCGATATCGTTCTTGTAAGCGACACCTCTATGATCAGCATGGAGCATCCTAGTATCGAAACCGGCTTACGAGGCTTAGCTTACATGGAAGTTGAAGTTACAGGTCCTAATAGAGATTTGCATAGTGGTGTATATGGTGGAGCAGTAGCGAATCCTATTACCATATTAAGCAAAATGATTGCCAGCCTTCACGATGAGAATAATCACATCACTGTGGAAGGATTTTATGATAAAGTAGCCGAATTGAGCAAAAGTGAGCGAGAAGCGCTAAATGCAGCTCCATTTGACATCGAAGAGTATAAAAATGAATTAGGCGTAAAAGAAGACTGGGGAGAAAAAGGTTTTACTGCACTTGAAAGAACCGGGGTGAGACCTACCCTTGAACTCAATGGAATATGGGGTGGATATATAGGTGAAGGAGCCAAAACGGTATTGCCATCTAAAGCCTATGCTAAGATATCAATGCGACTAGTACCGCATCAAAACTCCAAAGAAATTGCCGAATTATTTATCCGTCATTTCAATAAAATTGCTCCCAATTGTGTTAATGTGAAGGTGACAGAGCATCATGGAGGCGAACCGGTAGTAACACCTACTGACTCTATCGCTTACCAAGCTGCCGAAAGAGCTATTGAGGCTACCTTTGGCAAAAAACCTATACCCACAAGAGGAGGTGGTAGTATCCCTATCATCGCCTTGTTTGAACAAATATTGGGTTTAAAAACCGTATTAATGGGATTTGGATTGGACAACGATAACATCCACTCTCCTAATGAAAAATATGATGTACACAATTATTTCAAAGGAATAGAAACGATCCCTTATTTCCACAGCTATTTTGCTGAAATGAGCAAAAGTAAATAACGGAAATATTCATATAAGTAGGTAACATAACAAAAATCGCAGTCGTTTGACTGCGATTTCTGTTTTAATGACTAGGTTAAAACTATTCTTCGACGACATCTGCCTCAGGAGCATTGTTACTAACTGATTGAATTCCATTGTCTCTGGAAGCTTCTGACTCATACATTTCGCTTGTACCAATGATTTGGCCATTTCCTGCTTTAAGGTTGAAATAAAACTTTCCATTACTGGAAGTTAACTTGTCAAAATTGGCTACATCCTGAGCATTTTTCTTAACGCTTTCGATAC
>DAIUCL010000010.1:0-31236 GCA_036846185.1 Chitinophagaceae bacterium | reverse complement strand
ATTCTTTACATACTCGAAGATATGAAAGTGTCGCAACATGCAGAGGAGTCGGTAGAGCTGGTGAATCTGTATACTAAAAGGGTGAACAAACCTTCTCAGTCATTGACTAAAAAAATTAATAATAACGACTTAAGGCCGTTTGAATTTTTGGTAAATAGAAATTAAGTTCTATATTTACAGCACAAATTTCGTCTCTGATAAAACTCTACTTTTAATTTAATAGACAGTTGGTGAATTTTTTTTAGAATATTGCTAACGTTTGTGTATTTGATTTCGTCTGTAAAGTCGTACTCGCTACACACTATTTGAAAAAAATAAAAAGAGAGGCCTATACATTATACTTCTACTTCACTAATTTATTCGTTCACTAAACCGAGTAGAAGTTTATGTATTATTTCAAAAACCTTACTGATGATGAGTTGATAGCACTCATCCGACAAAATGATGAAACAGCTATTGCCGCATTGCTTAATCGATACAAAAATAAGTTTTATACAGCGGCTGTATTGCTGGTTAAAGACCGTACACTAGCTGAAGATTTATTTCAAGATGCTTGTGTGAAGATTATACAATCTATCCGAATGGGTAAATACAAAGATGATGGCCGATTTATGGCTTGGGCTATGCGGCTAACACGAAATCTTTGTTATGACTATCTGAGAGCTGCCAAGCGTGCACCCAAGATCATGACCCAAGATGGTCAGGATGTCTTTGAAGTGCTACATTTTCAGTCTGAGTCGGCGGAGTCGGTGATGATACAATACCAGAGTGAGCAGAACGTAAAAAAAATGCTCGATGCCCTTCCTGATGAACAACGTGAGGTAGTGGTGCTGCGTGTGTATGGTGGTCTTAGCTTCAAAGAAATAGCTACTTTGACGGATACGAGTATCAATACTTGTCTGGGTAGAATGCGCTATGCGTTGATTAATCTTCGGAAGATGATGCACGAGAAGCAGATTTCATTATAGCATATAGCTTCTTATGCATCATATGGATTGGTGAGGAAATATACTTGTTTGTCGTTACACAGTCGTATGGAACACAGATTCCTAAAGAAAATGCAGCCGAAAGTTAGCCTTGATCGCAGTGGATATCCTTGCCCTTCCCCTCAAGGGAGGGCAAGATAGGAGCGAAGAGCAAGAAGTGGCTAAATCATAGCTTGTATGCTTGGCTCCCAGACATTAATTACCTTCAGGCCGGGGTTACTAATCGATCGTCGATCAGTTTTACGAGTACATCATGACAATCGATTTGGCAGCAATATTCCATGTCGTATTGCAGTCCAAATTTGGAGAGTCTCAAGAAGTGGGAGCTATCTTGTATGAACGAATAGAGATTTGGCTCCGCGGTTTTATACAGATGGGCAGCTGCTCTTGTGCTATCGCAATTCATCTCAAATGCATGGCCGATTCGATGATATACAGCACCGGCAAACAAAGAGTCTTCCAGATTATATCGATCCTTCCACGAAGCGCAAGCGAGTAATACATTTTTTTGTTGATTCAGCAAATAGTCGCATACACTACTCAGATTAAGAAAGGCTCCGGTGATGATCTCCTCCGCATCGTGGCACATGTGGAGAAGTCGGGTACCATTGGTGGTGGTCAGTACGATCGATTTGCCTTCTACAAATTCTCTGGGATACTCCAGTGGTGAGTTGCCATGCTGCAGTCCCGGAGCTACTTTGCCGTCGCGTTCACCGGCTGTGATCGAATTAGGAAGTGTCTGTCCCAGCTGAATACACTCTTCTACACCAGATACAGGTATGATATCCTTAGCTCCCTGATGCAATGCAGCCGCAATAGTAGACGTGGCTCTAAATACATCAATTATGACTACGATACGGTCACTGATATCGTACAAATGAAGCATAGATGGTGAAAAGCACGTTTCAAAAATAGGTTTGGACATATAAAAAAATTAATGAATTAATTGAGCCACAAAGAAAGATAAAGGTACTGCTATGATACCCACCGCATAGCCGGCTACTAATTGCCTCATAGTATGCTCTCCCAAATACAAGCGGGCGCTTCCTACTATGCCGCAAAGCAAAATGCCCGATACAAGCAAGTAAATCGAAGCATCTACATAATACACTGTGCACAACACGGCAAATACAACCGTTGTGGATAATGCAGCCGTATGCATACTAATTTTGAAAAATATAGTACACATAAATACCACTACCGTACTCAAAAATACACTCAATAGCCAAGTCTGTATCAGCAGTGGTGCTTCGAATTGTTTGTGAAAAAGCCAAAAAAGCCAAAAATAAAATAGCATTGATGCAATCAGTGGCGCATAGCGCTCACGAGTGCTTCGCATATACAGAGAGTCGATAAATTTGAGTCGCCACAATAGTAATGATGTCAAAATAGGAAATACCAAAGTAATGTATGCCACCATCAGCAGCCACCACTGCTTTACCTCTGCATGAAATCCATAAAAAATATTGGGGCTGAAAAATACCAAAAATGCAAATACCCACAAGGGAATAAAAACCGGATGAAAAATAACCGACACCAAGCGAGCCGGAAGGGAAAAAAGAGATCTGTGCACGACGGCAAAGGTAATACCAATAAGAATATGATAGTCGAATACTTACCCGAAGTGAAAAATAGTGATGAAGCTCATCATCCTGCTACAGTCAGCTACTTCTTGCTCTTCGCTACTATCTTTCCTGCCCCTTTGAAGGGGCAGGAAAGGATATCCGCTGCGATCAAGGCTAGTCTTCAGGGTCTTGTACTCTATGGAGCAGTCTATACATCACGATTATTGCTTCTATTGTTGTCATCAGTGCGAATAATATTGTAAAATCAATACCATAATGGACGCAATAAATAGTCGCCATCAACCTGAAGCAACTCAAGTAAGTAGCTATCCTTACTCTCGAAACCCTTGCATATGCTTCTCGCAATGCGCCATCAGCTGCGGAAAAAACAAAGAAAAGTCATCCTGAAACCGATCCTTGAGTTTCAGCCATATATCAAAAGCCCAAGCACCGTTGCCTAGCCGTGGGTAGCGTTTACTTAGTCCCACCACCGTGTTATAGATGCCTGATTCAAACCGATAATTAAAAAGCCAATCATACGACTTCATATGACCAAAATACGACTGCATACGGTCATTCATATAATCCCTATGAGAATCTAGTAGTGCATACACACTATTGCTTAGCTTACGGTGCTGCGATTCAGAAAGATATTCGGGCGAATGAGCCAAGGCATAATCCAAAAAAATATCAACAAATACACCGGCTCCCAAATGAGCATGAGGCCGAAAAAACAACTTCAGCTCCTGAATTATAGCATGCGAATCTGTGAAGCGATCGATACTACGATGCAAAGATATGCCTTGCTGAACCGGTAGTGAATATACCTCTAGCCGATTTCCCTTTACCCAATCACCCAAAATATTTCCTAGGTTAAGCAAAGGATCATCCTTACTAACGAATGCATGAGCAAGATAATTCATGAATGTAAAATTGCGTTTTGAAAATTAGTTTAAAAAAAATATTTGTAGATTAAAATTGCTTGTATACATTTGCATTCCAATTTTGAAAAAACAGTTCTTTAAAAGCGATACAATATAGCTCCTGCAGTGCGAGAGTAATATACGCAAACAGATAATTTAAGAAGCCACTTTAGCTCAGCTGGTAGAGCAACTGATTTGTAATCAGTAGGTCGCTGGTTCGATTCCGGCAAGTGGCTCTTTTTTTTTTATAAAGGGGTAGTTGCCCGAGTGGCTAAAGGGGGCAGACTGTAAATCTGCTGACTTCGGTCTACGGTGGTTCGAATCCATCACTGCCCACTTACAAAATAGAGTATACCCTAGTGGTATACTCCTTTTTTTGTAAACGTTGCGGAAGTCGTATAGTGGCTATTACCTCAGCCTTCCAAGCTGATGACGACAGTTCGATTCTGTTCTTCCGCTCATTGCCGACTGCCATACAGTCGGTTTTTTTTTGCCGTTGTAGCTCAGTGGTAGAGCACTTCCTTGGTAAGGAAGAGGTCGTGAGTTCAATTCTCATCAACGGCTCATTTTTTATCCCCAAACACTATTTCAATCCTAATTTTAACTGCACAAAGCATAAGCCCTCCGTTTCTGTTTGTGCATATCATATGAGGTCATCCATAAGCATTAGATCCAATGATACTATCTGAAAAGGGTAATTTGAGATGTATTAAAAATGAATACCATGTGTTTTTTCTTTCTCCAATGCCAGTAGTAAGAATATCATAAAGATTTGATAAGAAAAAAAGGCGGTTAAAAAATTTTGATATTTCAAAAGAAAACCTACATTTGCAGTCCAAAAATAAAAAAGTATATCTTTAAAAACTTCTAAAAAACGAATAAAATGGCAAAAGAGACCTTCAAAAGGGACAAACCCCACGTTAACATCGGTACCATTGGTCACGTAGATCACGGTAAAACTACCTTGACTGCTGCAATTACAGACATTCTATCACGTCAAGGTTTGGCTGAAAAGAAAAACTACGACGAAATCGACGGGGCCCCCGAAGAGAAAGAGCGTGGTATTACTATCAACACTGCGCACGTAGAATACCAAACTGCTACGCGTCACTATGCCCACGTTGACTGTCCAGGTCACGCCGACTATGTTAAAAACATGATCACAGGTGCCGCTCAAATGGATGGTGCTATCTTAGTGGTAGCTTCTACAGATGGTCCTATGCCTCAAACACGTGAACATATCCTATTGGCTCGCCAGGTAGGTGTGCCTCGTATGGTAGTGTTCATGAACAAAGTTGACTTAGTTGATGATCCTGAATTACTTGAACTAGTTGAAATCGAAATACGTGATTTGTTAAGCTCTTATGGTTTTGATGGTGATAATACACCTATCATCCAAGGTTCTGCTACTGGCGCATTGGCCGGTGAAGAAAAGTGGGTCAACAAAGTAATGGACTTGATGAATGCAGTTGACGAATATATTCCTTTACCTCCCCGTCCGGTTGATCAAGATTTCTTGATGTCAGTGGAAGACGTATTCTCTATCACAGGTCGTGGTACAGTGGCTACCGGTCGTATCGAACGCGGTCGTATAAAAGTTGGTGAAAACGTTGAAATCGTTGGTTTCAATGAAGAACCACTAAAATCAACTTGTACTGGTGTGGAAATGTTCCGCAAATTGTTGGACGAAGGGGAAGCTGGAGATAATGCAGGTCTTCTTCTCCGTGGTATCGAGAAAAAAGATATCCGTCGTGGTATGGTAATCTGTAAGCCAGGTTCTATCACACCTCACACTGAGTTCAAATGCGAAGTATACGTATTGAGCAAAGAAGAAGGTGGTCGTCACACTCCATTCTTCCAAAAATATCGTCCTCAGTTCTACTTCCGTACTACCGACGTTACAGGTGAAGTAGAATTGCCAGCAGGTACCGAAATGGTAATGCCTGGTGATAATGTGAGCTTGACAGTAAAACTTATCGGGCCAATCGCTATGGAAAAAGGGTTGAAATTCTCTATCCGTGAAGGTGGTCGTACCGTGGGTGCAGGTCAGGTGACTGAAATCATCAAATAAGTTTTGAAATAGTATATTTTATACTTATTTTCAGAATAAACAACATACAGACGAAGTACTTAGAGTCATTCTAAGTACTTCGTTCTTTACAACACTCGTTCTTATTATTTCATTTACAGGCATGGTGCAACGGTAGCATACGGGTCTCCAAAACCTTTGATCTGGGTTCGAATCCTAGTGCCTGTGCTCATATTTCTCACCGAAGAGACGTATATTTACAAAAAATTAAACATGTCGAAAATAGTTAACTACTTCGAACAAGCTTTTGACGAGCTCATACATAAAGTAACCTGGCCCACTTGGAGTGAACTTCAACAGTCTACCATTATCACATTGGTTAGCATTCTTTTGCTAACTGCGATGATCTTTTTAATGGATGGTGGCTCCGAACTGGTTTTTGAGAATTTTTACAAGTTTTTTAAATAACAATGACTCATGGAAGCTACACAACAGCAAGAATTGGAGACTAAGTGGTTTGTACTACGTGTGCTTAGTGGTAAAGAACGTAAGATAAAAGAGTATCTCGATATTGAAGTACGTCGTTCAGGATGGGGCAACATAATATCTCAAATATTATGTCCGGTAGAAAAAGTATTTAAAGTTGTCAGTGGTAAAAAAGTAATGAGAGAAAAAATCCTATACCCTGGATATATCCTTCTTGAAGCTACCACAGGACGACTATCTGATGATATGATTCAATCTATCAAATCAGTGACTGGTGTAATTCACTTCCTTGGTAAAGATCATCCGGATGCTCTTCGCAAAACAGAAGTCAACAAAATGTTTGGCAAAATGGATGAAATGGCCGATAGTGGTGTGTCCATCTCTGAACCATTCATCGTTGGCGAAACAGTTAAAATTATTGATGGTCCTTTCAACGACTTTAATGGTACTATCGAAGAGGTTAATGATGATAAGAAGAAATTGAAAGTGGTGGTCAAAATCTTTGGCCGAGCTACTCCGGTCGAGCTCAACTTCGTACAAGTAGAAAAGGTATCATAAATTTTTCAAGCATATCCTCAAAAGCCGCACCACGCGGCTTTTTTTATAGTTTGCCCATTTTCACAACTCTGCCTAAGTCTTCTGTATTCGAATAGGAAAGGCCATAGCAGCCTATAATAGACACATTAACCACCGATCGCTATCATACTTCGGTTTTGTAGTTCAGAGGGATTTAATTTGTAGAAATCATGCAATAGTTGTCCACCAAGTGCTTCTGCTTTTGATTTTACATTAGCCAGTATGAGCTCTGTGATAGATTCATTTTTACGCATAGCGGTAAGTAGGTCTGTCTCGTTTTTGGAAAATAAACAATTTTTCAGTTTGCCATCTGCTGTAAGTCTAAGCCTATTGCACGTTGCGCAAAATGGATGCGACATCGTACTTATAATAGCAAATGTGCCGGCATGATGTACACATTGATACTTTTTGCAAGTGTCATTTTTTTCATCAGCAATTTTTGTAAAATAGAACGATTTACTAATTTCAGACAGTATTTCCTCTAAAGTGAATACCCTGTGAGCATGCCATTGATTTCTATCAAAAGGCATAAATTCAATAAATCTAATGTGTATCGCTTCATTGCGGGTCCATTCTACAAATGAGCGTAGCTCTTCATCATTAATCCCTTTCATCACTACTACATTCACTTTTACATGAAAACCTGCTTCCAGAAAAGTATCAATGTTTCTTTTTACTTGATTAAAATGATCTCTTTTCGTGAGTGCAAAAAAGCGAACAGGATCTAAAGTATCTAAACTGATATTGATACTACGCACACCTGCTTCCCACAGGAGATCTTTATACTTGTGCAGTAGTACTCCATTGCTCGTGAGCGTAAGACGTACAGGCAAACTAGCTAATAATGTGACTATTTGAGCAAAATCTTTGCGTACAAGAGGCTCTCCTCCGGTTAGTCTAATCTTTTTGACACCCATCTCCACAAAAGCGGATGCCATACGAAAGATCTCTTCTGAACTCATTAATTTATTATGAGGAGTTACCTCAACCTCTTCGTCGGGCATACAATAAAAGCATCGAAAATTGCAAGCATCGGTGAGCGAAATGCGCATGTAATCATGTAACCTACCAAATGTATCTTGAATCATCGCCCTAAAATTACGACTAAATATACTCCCCAAATGCGAGTGATGGCTTTTTTATCAATTACTCAAAATTTGTTATTCATTCATCCGCTTGATTACTAAATACAACGCTTGCAGTATCATTGCATTTGGTGAAAACTTCTCTGGCATTCATATCGTTTGTAGTCTTCATGAATTTTCTCTTGAGTTCATGTGCCAATATCGCAATCCCAACAGGTGGGCCAAAAGATGAAAAAGCGCCTGAACTACTGAAGCGAAGCCTCAATGATTCAAGTGTTCTCTTCAAAGGAGGGAAAATCCATTTTGACTTTAATGAGTTTGTACAACTCAAAGAGGTGCAAAAACAAATGATCGTATCACCTCTCCTAACATCACAACCCAAAGTAACGGCCACCAAAAAAAGAGTTACTATACATATACCGGATAGTATACTCCAGAAAAACACAACCTATCAAATCTCTATGGGCAATGCCATACAAGATATTAGAGAAAGTAATCCCTACCAAAATCTTTCTATAACATTCACCACGGGTGCATGGTTCGACTCGCTCATGCTTCAAGGAAATATCATAGATGCACAGTCGGGTATGCCGGATACCAGTAGCCTGATTTTACTCTATCCCCTTTCCACTCAGGATAGTATGCTACTGCGTACTCAACCTATGTATGTCACTCGCACTCAATCAGGTTTTTTTACGTTCAAATCCCTGCCCGACAAGCCTTTTAAGCTAGTGGCACTAACAGATAAAAACAATAATCTGTTATTCGATGCCGAGGGTGAAAGAATCGCATTTTATGATGTACCCGTATACCCATCAGACACTTCCTTTTTTGCTCAATTATTTTCATTTGCCGAACAAAATAAAATAGATACAGGAACAAAGAAATTTGGCAAAATGTCGCTCAACAAACAGCCTGTCAAAACCCCGCTGACACTAACGGTATCTGTAGATACCACTCAACCCGATAAACGAACGGGAGATATCAGCAAGCCTATAGTGATAGAATCGAATCATCCTATCGATACATTGCTGAAAAGCAAATTAAGACTCTATCAGAAAGATATACTCGAAACAGATCTGGACATAAGCCTGGATAGTACTCGCAAAATAATTTCACTCCGCTTTGACTGGATACAAGAGGCGAAATACAAACTACAGTTGCTTCAAGGTTTTGTGAAGGATACCATGCAACAAGAAAATACAGATATATCCTATACCTTCACGTCCAAAAAGCAAAGCGACTACGCCACCTTGCAGCTACAATGCGAGCCCAATCCCACACAAGTAATTTTATTATACAAACAATCGGAGCTGGTGGCTAGTATCGCTGCCAAAGATAGTTTGATCACCATACCCCTTCTCACACCGGATACGTATACTCTCAGATTACTAAAGGATACCAACGGGAATCAACGCTGGGATACCGGTAATCTCAAAAATCGTATACAGCCCGAAATCGTAGAGGCTATAGGTAGTCCTATTACCTTGAAAGCAAACTGGGAAAACAAAATCGATATTCGAAAAAAGAAAAAGGAATAGGCCTAGAGCATTACGCACTACCTTTGTGTCACACCTTAAATCAATTCTATGACACCTTTACTTTTACTTCATGGTGCCTTGGGCTGTAGCTCTACCATGCAAGCATTGGCTCACTCACTATCCGCTCATATCCCTTGCCGGCTTATAGACTTTCCGTGCCATGGTAGCAATACGCAATCGCTGCAAGAGCATAGTATACAAGCCTATGCCGAATATCTTATCACTCACATCATAGACCATTATCCGGGGCAGAAGCTAAATGTATTCGGCTACAGTATGGGAGGCTATGTCGCTCTCTATGCTGCCTTGCAAAGACCAGAACTGTTTGGTCGTATTATCACACTCGCTAGCAAGATGCACTGGAGTACGGCCTATTATGAAGATCAGGAAAAGATGTTGGAACCGGATTTGTTAGAAAACAAGGTGCCCCACTATGCCCAATATCTCGATAAGCTACACACTGCCTGCCACTGGAAAGATCTAATGTATCATACACGGCAGCTTATGGCTCAACTAGGATCTTGTCCTCTTCTCAATCAGCACACCATGAAGCAAATACAAGTACCCGTGTGCATGGGAGTGGGAGACAGGGATCAAATGGTGAGTATAGCCGAAACAGAAGAATACTACCGATACTTAAGACAGGGTAGTATGTATGTATTACCTTCTACAATACATCCGGTCGAAAAAGTAAATCATGCATTACTTGTACCTATTATCCTTGAGTTTGCAATGAAGGGTTAGTTTATTACCTATTTCAATCGTGACAGTCCTTTGCTGTATTATGAAGACGATGATTTAAAAAATGCTTTCTCTTTTTCAATCAATTCCTTTTGTACTCGTCGGCTAATGACGATACTGATCTCATACAACGTAAAAAGCGGAATGGCCACAATCAACTGGCTCATCCAGTCCGGAGATGGTGTGATAATAGCGGCTACCAAGAGTATAGCCACATAGGCATACTTGCGATAGGTGCGCAGAAAGGCGGGCGTCACCAGCCCAATTCTGCTAAGTACACTCGATACTACAGGTAGCTCAAAGGCGATGCCCGTGCCTAGTATAATATTGGTCATATTGTCGATATAGTCGTCGAGGGTAGGCTTGGTCTCTAAAGCTTGAAGCGTACCTAGTTTGAAATTGGACAAAAAACTAAACGTAAATGGGGCTAACAGAAAATAACCAAAACTAATGCCTAAGAAAAAAAAGAAACTTACCCAAAAGATAGCCCCTCTACTTCGCTGAATCTCTTTGTAACTGAGAGCCGGCTTGATAAAACGCCAAAATTCCCAAAAAATATAAGGAAATGCGATGATAAGTCCACCCATAAAAGCAATAGTGATACTGCTCATAAACTGAGAGCCAAATGCCGTAACCTGCATATTCACATTGGGGGCCGGCATACATAAGGCTTCGCCGATACCTATCTTGTGGCTAAATGCACATAGCTTGGTATACGTAAAAAAATCAGCTCGCATAGGGCCATAAATGATATGATCAAATACCCAATCGATATGGACAAACAAAATAATGGCACACACTAATATAGCAATCACTGATCGCATCAAATGCCAACGCAATATCTCTAAGTGATCCACAAAGGACATCTCCTCTTGTGCAGAAGGTAAGCGGTGTGTTGATTTAGAATTTAGCGGTAATGCCAAAATAGTCAATTAAGGTTTGGGTAAAACTTCTGCCGTGAATCCGATAGAAAATGGCGCATTATCTGCATTAGCAATAATCAGTGCATTCTTCTGTACACTGCCTACTCGACCGGCACTGTTAAATTCGAGCTCCACATCGCCGGTTTGGCCCGGTAGGATGGG
Source organism: Chitinophagaceae bacterium (assembly GCA_036846185.1). GTDB lineage: Bacteria > Bacteroidota > Bacteroidia > Chitinophagales > Chitinophagaceae > OLB11. Next base: position 20,219 of record DAIUCL010000010.1, on the reverse strand, counting down.
CTCTTTGGCAAAAGTAGGAGCGGTACAGCCACAAGAAGTTTGTACACTAGCTATAAACAAAGGTTCTTTGCCAATATTTTTTACTTTCCATACATGGCGTACTACATCGCCATCGGTGAGTTTGCCAAAATCAAATTTTGTTTCCAGTACTTCAATAGTTGTTTTAGGCATTTTTTTCATTTCTTCATCGCGCTTTGCCTGATCCTCGGGTGAGCTATGCGTATGAGTATCATCAATCCCAAATTTGTTGAATAGTGCCGTGCGGCTTACGCCACTCAATTCGACCAGTGCTATAGCAAACACCGATAGGGTAAGTACCGTAAGCAATACAGTTTTGATAGTCGCGTTCATGCCGCAAAAATAAATGAATTTTGACCATACTATCACAATTTTATATTGCATACTACAGCGGCAAACAGCACCCGGATTTCTTGGTTTTTATTCGGGGGCTATCATCAAAGGAAAACCCTCAGCTACTATCCGTCCCCTACAGGGTACGCTATCGCTCCCGTGCTTCGCCGAGGCTTCGCACCTCCTCGTACCTCGTCGCCTTGCGGGCACGGCAGCCTCTCAGCGGTGGATGATACATCATCGGTCTGTACGAGTATGCTTAGTACTGCGGCAACGATTGCAACGGAAAGCCCACAGTGTGTAAGCCCTCTGATGCAGGAAGAGGCGCAGCGGAGGCACGGAGCCGGCGCCACGACCATGCAGCAGAGGGCTTACACACGAGGACTTGCAGTGGAAAGCGTGTCTGCCGCCCCCAATAATATTTTGACATATAGCATAGCCTCTATGTGAGGAGCATGCTTCAAACTGATATAAATCATGTTAGGCACTGATTTATGTCATAAAAAGCAAGAGGTAATCAGTTGCATCTTTGTAGTGCTGAATATAATTACCCTATGGCAAGCGTAGAGGAAAAACCAAAAATTAAACATCAGACTGTCTGTTATCACTGTGGCGATACGTGCAGAGTGGGAGAGATAAGCTACGACGAAAAGCTGTTTTGCTGCACCGGTTGCAAATCGGTATACGAAATATTGGCACAAAATAATATGTGTGGCTACTATGCGATCAGCGATAAGCCCGGAGTGTCGCAACAAAGTACCCACAAAAATACCTTCTTTGATTTTTTGGACGACAAGCAAGTGCAGGAGCAGCTGGTGTACTTCAGAGAGGGTGGACAGTGGCATGTGAAATTTGTAGTGCCACACATGCATTGTAGCTCCTGTATTTGGCTGCTCGAAAATTTGTCAAAACTTCATCAAGGAGTCATATCATCCAGAGTAGTATTCTTGGACAAAGAGATTCGTATTGTATTTGACAGCAACAGGCTATCGCTCAAGGAGCTAGTAATATTGCTCAAAAAAGTAGGTTACGAACCGCAGCTCCGATTAGAAGACCTGACCGGTACCGAAGACAAAAAAGTAAATCGTACCCAATTATACAAAATCGGAATTGCCGGCTTTTGCTTTGGTAATATCATGATGCTGAGTTTGCCGGATTATTTTTCGGAGGGTGATTTCCTGAATGATGATTATCTAAATACTCTATTTAATTATTTGACCTTGCTACTGTCATTGCCGGTGTTTTTTTATGCTGCCAAAGAGTTTTTTGTGAGTAGCTGGCAACAACTCAAACTACTCAATCTCAATATTGATGTGCCCATAGCACTGGCTATACTGATCACCTTTGTGGTAAGTGTGTATCACATCGTGTTTTTGGAGAAGCTGGGCTATATGGATACGATGTCGGGTATTGTATTTTTTATGTTAGTAGGTCGATATTTTCAAAACAAAAGTTATAATTATCTATCTTTTCAAAAGACATTTTCCTCTTACCTACCTATAGCGGTCAATAAGCTGGTAAATGGGGAGGAAAAAAATGTAGCAATAACCGATCTCAAGATAGGCGATGAACTACAATGCAGACAGCAAGAGGTCATACCCGCCGATGGTATACTACTGAGTGCCAATGCATGGTTTGATTACAGCTTTGTTACAGGCGAAAGCAATTGGGTACAAAAATTTCGACACGAAACGATCTATGCCGGTGCGATACAGCAAAGCCCATTGGCACAGATTAAAGTAAGCAAATCACCATCGCAGAGTTATATCACACAACTTTGGAATAGCCGACAGCATACCAAGTTTGTATCCAATACAGTGTTGACAACCGAGCGCATCAATGTGTGGTTTTCGGCTATAGTATTAGTAATAGGTTCAATAGCTTGTATGTATTGGCTGTGGCAAGGTCAGTCTGCAACGGCATTAAAAGCGTTGGTCACCGTATGGATAGTAGCATGCCCTTGTGCTTTGCTGCTTTGTAGCACCTTCACCTTTGGCAATATGCTGTCGATACTGGCTCATAATAAAGTGTATATCAAAAATGCGGCAGTGTTAGAAGTGATGAGAAATGCCAATGCCCTGGTGTTTGACAAAACAGGTACTATAACCACTACTCGTGAGGCTGATGTCGATTTTGTAGGAAGGGAGCTGAGTGAAGATGAGTTGACAATGATATACTCTGTATGTTTTCTGTCCATTCATCCCTTGAGCAAAACGATAGTGAGGTATTTGGGCGATAGGCACTGTTTATCTGCTGAGGGCTTCGCCTCCTATGATGGTAAGGGTATAGAGGCTTATATGGAAGGCAAGCATATCATGATAGGATCGGCGTTTTGGTTAGGTATAGACTCTCAGAGAGCAGGAAAGTATACGCAAGTCTATGTTCGAATAGAGGATGAGATTATAGGGTTTTTTGAAATCAGAAACCGATATCGCAACCAAGTGTTGGAGCAATTCAAGTCATTAGAGCATCGATTTGACTTGCATTTGCTGAGCGGCGATAATGATGCAGAGAAGGATAGATTGTCAGGTTATTTTAAAGACGGTAGTCGCTTGCATTTCAATCAAATGCCTGAGCAAAAGACGTCATACATCAAACAGCTTCAAGCAAATGGCAAAACGGTATTGATGATAGGCGATGGGCTCAATGATATGAATGCCTTTGAGCAAAGTGATGCCGGAATAGCAGTGATAGAAGATGAAAATAATTTTTTGCCTTCCTGTGATGCGATTATCCATGCAGAGGTTTTGCCCTTCTTCGACAAAATATTACATTACATATCTACATCTAACTATATATTGTTTATCACGTTTAGTATTTCATTGTTGTACAATGTGGTGGGCTTGTATTTTGCCGTGCAAGGAATGCTTACTCCTGTCATAGCTGCTATACTCATGCCTATCAGTACAGTGAGTATTGTAGGGCTTAGCTTTTTGCTATCCCGATACTTTGCGAAACAATCAAAATTAAAAACCTGATTTATATCATGTGAGATTGTGATATTTCTCATAATTCATCACATTTTGACAATATACATTTGATGCGAATATAAAATAACAACCATGAGTGCAATGATATTATTAATCGTGTTTAGTTTGAGTCTCGCCGTAGGCTTCCTACTAGCGTTTGTAATCAGTACACGTAGTGGTCAATTTGACGATACACATACACCTTCCATCCGAATCCTGCTTGATGAAGAGTTTTCGGAAAAACCCAAAGAAACAAATTAAATACTTTACATATAAAACCAGAAAACATGGAAATGGAACATTTTAAGTATGACAATCGAATCGTGAAAAATTTTGCTTACGCAACGATTCTGTGGGGATTTGTAGGCATGTTGGTTGGATTGCTAGCCGCTTTTCAATTATACTACCCGGCCTTAAATATGAAAATACCCTATACGACCTTTGGGCGTATTCGACCTATTCACACCAATGCGGTGATTTTTGCCTTTGTGGGAAATGGTATTTTTATGGGAGTGTACTATTCGCTACAGCGCTTACTCAAAGCGAGAATGTTTAGTGATGCGCTGAGTAAAATGCATTTTTGGCTTTGGCAGATAGTCATCGTATTGGCAGCACTCACGCTTGCACTAGGCTATACCACAGGTAAGGAATATGCAGAGCTGGAATGGCCTATTGATATTTTAATCACCATTGTGTGGGTTATATTTGGTATCAATATGTTTGGTACCATTATCAAACGTAGAGAGAAGCACCTTTATGTAGGTATATGGTTTTATATAGCCACATGGGTTACAGTAGCCATGCTACATATTGTCAATTCGATAGAGATACCCGTATCTCTCACCAAGAGTTACTCATGGTATGCCGGTGTACAAGATGCACTTGTGCAATGGTGGTATGGGCACAATGCAGTTGCCTTCTTTTTAACGACTCCCTATCTAGGTGTGATGTACTACTTCTTGCCTAAAGCAGCAAATCGTCCGGTATATTCCTATCGTTTATCCATCGTTCACTTTTGGGCATTGATATTTTTATATATCTGGGCTGGCCCTCACCATCTGTTGTATACTTCACTACCCGATTGGGCACAGACATTGGGAACTGTATTTTCAATCATGCTGATAGCTCCATCATGGGGAGGAATGTTCAATGGTTTATTGACACTGCGAGGGGCTTGGGATAAAGTTCGTGAAGATGCCATATTGAAGTTCATGGTGGTAGGTGTTACTGCCTATGGTATGGCTACCTTTGAAGGCCCCTTATTATCGCTCAAAAATGTGAATGCAATATCCCATTTTAGTGATTGGACGGTGGCTCACGTACACGTAGGAGCATTGGGTTGGAACGGTTTTATGACATTTGCAATGCTCTATTGGTTGATGCCTCGCATGTTTAATACGCAGATTTATTCTAAAAAATTAATGAACACGCATTTTTGGTTAGGCACCTTAGGTATTTTACTTTATGCCATACCCATGTATTGGGCTGGGTTTAGCCAAAGCCTGAGTTGGAGCGAATTTACACCTGATGGCACCTTGCGTTATACATTTATGGATACCGTAGTTCGTATAAAATTATTGTATCTATTACGTGGCCTGGGTGGTACAGTCTACTTGGCAGGTTTTGTAGTAATGTTCTATAATATCGTAAAAACAGTAAAGAGTGGCAACTTGCAAAGTGAAGAAGCCGCATCCGCACCTGCTTTGACTAACTCTCTAAAAGGACATGAAGGAGAACATTGGCATCGCTGGTTGGAAAGAAGACCCATACAGTTTTTGATACTTAGTTTGGTAGTAGTAGTCATAGGAGGTGCCGTAGAATTTATACCTACCTTCCTAGTAAAATCAAATATACCTACTATATCAAGTGTACAACCTTACACCCCATTAGAACTCGAAGGTAGAGATATCTATATCAAAGAAGGATGTTACAATTGTCACTCACAGATGGTTCGTCCATTCCGACACGAAACAGAGCGATATGGAGAGTATTCCAAAGCGGGAGAATTTGTCTATGATCACCCGTTTCAGTGGGGTTCAAAACGTACCGGTCCGGATCTACACAGACAAGGGGGACGTAATCCGGATTCATGGCATTTCAAACATATGTACGAACCATCATGGATAACTACAGGATCCATTATGCCTTCCTACCCTTGGTTGTTTCATAATGATATAGATATGGCTCAGATACCTTCTAAAATAAAAGCAATGAAAACATTAGGGGTGCCTTATGAAGAAAATTATGAAAACATCGCTGTGGACGAAATGAAAGCACAATCCAAAACAATAGTAGAGGGTTTGCTAGCGGATAGTGATGTCAAAAAAATGATAGAAGCGGAAGATATAAAAAATCTAGAAAACAAAGAAATCATCGCACTCATCGCATACTTACAACGATTAGGAACTGATATCAAAAATCCAACACTAACAACTAAATAATCGAACACCATGAAATTTATAAATTATCTCAAAACAATAGACGGTGTAAGTATATACCCATTGATATCTCTGCTTATGTTCTTTATCTTTTTTGTGGCACTACTCATCCATGTAGCTCGTACCGACAAAAAAACAATAAAGACAATGGAAAACTTACCATTTGATAACAACTTAAACTAATCTATTCATGAAAACTAAACTAAAATATATCTTTTCATATTCAGTGATGCCTGCACTGATGATGCTGATATCTTCTCAGGCAAAGGCACAAGGTGTAGCCGCAGAAAAACTTTCAGTATGGACCAGTGGTGCAGGTATCCTCATGGTATCTACCATCGTCATATTAATGGCAGTCATCTTAATCATGGGTAAAATTGTAAAAACTCTAGTTGAGGAAGATACAATTGAAACAGCCAAAAAAATGAAAGCAAATAAAGGACTCTTGGCGCTGGCTATATTGCTTGTAACTGTACTGCCAGCTTCCGCTCAGGATGCCGTAGCAGCAGCTAGTGATGGTGTAACGATGATGTTTGATATGGAAGCTACCGTATTTTGGATGTTGCTTGGTGTTATTATGTTTGAATTTATTGTCTTGCTGGTTTTATGTTATATACTATATACATTCTTGGTGCGCAAAGGGCTGATCAAAGCATTTACAGCCGAAACGGCTCTGCCTAAGTGGATGCAGTGGAATGCCATGATGGGTAATGATATCCCATTAGAGAAAGATGCCGAATTGCTTACCGATCACGACTATGATGGTATACAAGAGCTCGACAACGGGATGCCACCTTTCTTGAAATACATGTTTGTTGCCACTATATTGTTTGCCGTGTATTATGTGGTGGACTACCACGTGATAAAAGCAAGTCCTTTACAGCTAGCTGAATACGAAAGACAATTAGAAAAAGGCGAAGCCGATAAATTAGAATATTTGAAAAAAGCAGGTGCTAGTGTAGACGAAAATTCAGTCACTCTCCTTGAAGATGCTTCAATGCTTGATGTGGGTGCCAGAATTTATACAACAAACTGTATAGCTTGCCATGGCGATAAAGGTCAGGGTGGCGTAGGGCCAAATCTTACAGATAACTATTGGATACATGGAGGCGATGTAAAGTCTGTATTCAAATCTATTAAGTATGGTATCCCCGAAAAAGGAATGAGAGCATGGCAATCAGAAATAAAACCTGGTGACATGCAAGCTGTGTCGTCTTATATCCTTAAAAATCTTACAGGTACTAATGTAGCAGGAGGTAAAGAACCTCAGGGCGATTTGTATGATCCTAATGCAGTAAATACTGAAAGTGCCAATACAGATAGTATTCAAAACACTTCAGATACAACCACTACAAAATAACTCATTATCATTTTATCGACATATATTACCGCAAAAGTCAATACCAAAGAAGATAATACAATCAAGAAACAAAGACTTGGAATTCACATCAAATAGTACAAAATGTCGGCAATAATAGAACCGGATAAAGAAAATTTTAGAGATAGGATTACTACTGTCGAAGAAGATGGAAGTAGGAAATGGATTATTGCAAAACAACCTAAAGGACGATATTACAACAGAAGAACCATCGTCAGTGTATTCTATCTCCTCTTGTTTTTTGCACTTCCTCTCATACAATATCATGGCGAACCATTAGTCATGCTCAATGTCGTAGAACGAAAATTTATTTTGTTTGGCTTGCATTTTGGAGTTCAAGATTTAATCGTATTTGGCTTAGGTATGCTCACCTTTGTAGTCTTTATTGTATTATTCACTGTCATATTTGGTCGCCTTTTTTGTGGTTGGGCTTGCCCTCAAACCATATTTATGGAAATGGTATTTAGACGCATCGAATATTGGATCGAAGGCGATATGCAACAGCAAAGAGCAATTGCCAAAGCTCCATGGGATCAATCAAAAATTACCAAACGTGCTTTTAAGTACATCGTATTTTTTCTGATTTCATTCCTTATCGCCAATACATTTTTGGCATACATCATCGGACTACCTGCATTAAGAACTATCGTCACAGAACCTCTATCACAACATATAGTAGGGTTTATATCACTGCTACTTTTTACTACAGCATTCTTTGTCGTCTATACATTTCTTCGCGAGCAAATCTGCATCGTAGCATGCCCATATGGAAGACTTCAAGGAGTAATGCTTGATAAAAATTCAATAGTAGTAGCTTATGATTATGTAAGAGGAGAGCCAAGAGGAAAAATGACAAAAACAAGTGAACATCCCAAAGGTGACTGTATCGACTGTAAAGCATGCGTGCATGTCTGCCCTACCGGTATAGATATACGCAACGGAACTCAACTTGAATGTATCAATTGCACCGCATGTATTGATGCTTGCGATCAAATAATGGATAAAATCGGAAAAGATAGAGGCCTCATTCGCTATGCATCTGACAATAACATTATACAAAATACCAAATTGAAGTTATCTCCACGTATCATAGCATACTCTATAGTACTTGTAGCCCTACTAGCCCTTCTAGCTTTTACGTTTGCAGGTCACTCCGTAGTAGACGCCTCCATCCTACGTACCCCCGGACAGTTTTATCAAGAAAATGTAGATGGTACTATTAGTAACTTATACAACTTCAAAGTGGCTAATAAACAAAGCAAACCTTTACACATGAAATTGACTATGAGTCACAAAGAAGGACAAATAAAGATTATAGGATCAGATGATATATCCATACCACCAGGGGGTGAAAAGCAAGGTCAGCTTTTTATTATTATCCCACAGCAAAAAATTACAGAAAAGAAAATGCCACTAGAGATCATCATATGGGATGATCAAAAACAAATTAAAACAATCACAACCACCTTTATGGCTCCTGTCAAATAGGTAATATCAAATAAAATAGTATACTATGAACTGGTTTCACAAAATAATGCTCGTACTTACCGCCTTTGTAGCCATGCTTGTTTACTTTGCTGTCAAAAGTAGCAAAGCACAACTCGATTTAGTTACAGAAAAATACTACGAAGAAGAACTGAAATTTCAAGAACGAATTGACAAACACAACAATGAAAATGCCCTAACAGAATCAGTTGCTATCAGCACAGACAATGGAAAGCTAATTATCAAATTTCCACAATCAGATACTAGCCAAAGTATAGGATTTATCAAGCTTTATTGTCCGTCAAATAGCAAAAATGATGCACAAATACCCCTACAGCTCAATACTGAAGGAGAACAGTATATCGATATTTCTGATCGCAAAGGTATGTATGCAATACAAGTTGACTGGACCCAAAATAATACCTCCTATTTCAAAGAAAAAAAATTATTCTTCTAAACAATGATGTATTGGATTATCACGGCATGGGTTATGGGCCTCATTGGAAGCACACACTGCATAGGCATGTGTGGGCCCTTGGCTATGGCACTACCCATCAGTCATACATCCACACTTGATCGCATATTCCATACACTAATATACAATCTGGGCAGAGTCTCCACCTATGCACTCTATGGTACTCTTCTGGGAGTCAGTCATCAGATACTAGTTCCACAGATGTTTCAGCACGAAGTATCTATGCTACTAGGTACACTCTTATTAGTAATAAGTATATACTACCTCATCTCTCATCAACGCACTATCCAGCTAGGAGCATCCAATAAATTTTATCAAAAGATAGCAAGCACCTTAGGGAAACTATATCAAAGCCCAAGCATTACCAACCTATATGCCATAGGCTTGCTCAATGGCTTATTACCCTGCGGACTCGTGTATATGGCACTAGCCACCGCATTTACTACCGGTACTGTATTCCATAGCATCACCTTCATGATATTCTTTGGTCTTGGTACTCTCCCACTTATGTGGAGCATCAGTTTTTTTGCTCACTTACTTCACACCAATATTCGCAACATCTTTCGTTACATGGTTCCCTACATCTACGCACTCACCGGACTGCTACTCATCGCACGTGGACTCGGCGACCACAACCCACTGAAACAATATATGCATCTGCCATCTATCTACTGTAGCAAATAATTTTTTTTTGTAGTTTTATATTCAGCAATAATGAAGCGGCCCTTGTCTAAGGGCTGTTTCGATTTTAAGCAACCAATGTCATAAATATTTTGGGGCATGCACGGCTATTCGCTACGAGTCCTCGCTGTCTTATGGTTTTTTCTACGCAGTCTAAGTAGCTTCCTGCGGTCGCTCTTATACCGCTCGAAAAAAATCCATAAGCCACCTGTGGGCTCTTCGCTACTATCCGGCAGCCATCAAGTTCGCGGTCAAAAAATTATTACCAGTAAAAACACTAAACCGAATACATTTCATTTCTCAAACTCTGTACTTTTTCATTTTCCAAGTACTCTTCATATGTACATATACGATCTATAATACCTTTAGGCGTCAGTTCTATGATTCGATTACACACCGAATTTGCAAAAGCCAAATCATGTGTACTCATTAAAATCACACCCGGAAAATCAACCGCACCATTATTGAAAGAGGTAATGCTCTCCAAATCTAAGTGATTCGTAGGCTCATCCAGCAATATTACATTCGGATTCTGAAGCATCATACGGCTTATCATACAGCGAACCTTTTCGCCACCGCTCAGTACCTTAGTTTTTTTCGACAATTCATCCCCATTAAAAAGCATTTTTCCAAAAAAACCACGCAAAAAATCCTCGTCAGCATCTGTCACAGTGGGTGGTACATATTGTCTCAGCCAATCCATCAAATTCAAATCATTCTCAAAATATTTCTGATTATTATTAGGCAAATACGCCTTCGTTATCGTAGTGCCCCATGTGTAACTGCCTGAAGAAGGAGAAAGCTCATCATTCACAATTTCAAAAAAGTTGCTTACAGCAAGCTGATTACGACTGATGATAAGTATCTTATCCGTTCTGGATACATCAAAAGATACATCTGTAAATAAAGCCTGCCCTTCATGATAAGCACACAATTTTTCTAATTTAAGTACATCATTCCCCACCTGGCGTTCGGGTTTAAAAATGATCCCGGGGTAGCGTCTATTACTAGGCTTGATATCTTCAATTACAAGTTTTTCCAACGCTTTCTTACGCGAAGTCGCTTGCTTACTCTTGCTCGCATTTGCACTAAATCGAGCAATAAAATCCAACAAATCTTTTCGCTTCTCTTCGATCTTCTTATTCTTATCGCTCATTTGGCGTGCTGCCAATTGGCTACTCTCATACCAGAAGGTATAATTGCCGGTATAGATCGTTATTTTACTCCTATCTACATCTGCTACATGAGTACACACCGCATCCAAAAAGTGACGATCATGGCTCACCACAATAGCTGTATTTTCATAATCAGCAAGAAAGTTTTCGAGCCAACGTATAGTTTCCACATCCAGGTCATTAGTAGGTTCATCCAAGAGTAATACATCTGGATTGCCAAACAAAGCTTGAGCCAACAATACACGTACCTTCTGAGTCCCTGTCAAGTCCTTCATATACGTATAATGGAGATCTTCTTTGATACCAAGATTAGCCAGTAGCTGGGCCGCATCGCTCTCCGCAGTGTAGCCACCCATCTCCCCAAATTCTCCCTCCAATTCGCCCGCTCTTAATCCATCAGCCTCAGTAAAATCTTCTTTCATGTACAGGGCATCTTTCTCTTGCTGTATATCCCACATCTTTTTATTGCCCATAAGCACCGTATTCAATACAGTATATTCATTAAACTCAAAATGATTCTGTTTTAGCATACTCAAGCGTTCACCCGGAGTAATAGACACCTGACCTTTATTAGGCTCTATTTCACCACTCAATATCTTCATAAAGGTACTCTTACCCGCACCATTGGCGCCTATTATACCATAGCAGTTACCTTTTGTAAAATGGATACTGACCTCGTCAAAAAGTACTCTTTTGCCATAGGCAAGCGATACATTGTGTGTTGATAACATATTCTATACGATTACTAATTAAAAAATAATGGGCGCAAAGGTACTTAGCCTGTGCCTATTATCCTAAATTGAATCTACAAGAAAAAAAAGCCACAAACTAGAAAATTTGCGGCACTAGGATAATGAAAAAAAACACTACTTAAAATGAATAACCCGGATGATTTGGTAGAGGGTTATCTGATAACAAATCTAATAGTTGTGAATTCTCAAGGGTTAATAGATGAGTAAAAAGTAGTATAGTTGCGTTATTTAGTAGTTATAAGTTAGAATGTAGTGTAGGGTGGCTTGTCTTTGAGTTTATCAACAGATATTTTCGTTTTTCCGGTTTTTCAATTATTTTTACGTCATGTCATTTTTAGAAGAAATTGCACCTTATCTATCGCCTTATCACTCAGACAGAGTTTATGCCATAACTCAGTTGGGGGCTACTATTATCAAAACAGACAATACTGAGCAGCAGCCACAAGATGCTGACTTGTTTATTGTTGGCTGTGGCGAATTTAGAGGCCAACTGGATGATGCTTCATATAGTAATGGGCCTGACATTATTCGTAACGAACTATACAAACTTCACTGTTGGCATCCCTCCATCAAAATCTGTGATCTCGGAAATATTATACAAGGCGTTAGTAAAAAAGACACCGAAGCAGCACTGAAAACTGTTATTTATGAGCTAGAATCGCAACACAAAAAAATACTCATCATCGGAGGCTCACATGATCTTACCTTACAGCAATATCAAGTCTGCGCTTCTCTCGACAAAATTATTGATTTTACAGTCGTTGACATGCTGGCTGATTTAGATGATACTTCAGGTAATCGCTATGATAATCATCTCATGCAATCGCTCACTGGAATGCCCAACTTTGTTAGGCATTTTAATCTCCTAGGCTTTCAGAGTTATTATGTAAATCCTGAGCTCATTGAAACCTTCGACAAGCTTCGTTTTGACTGCATTCGAGTAGGCAAGGCAAGAGAAGATATAGAGCAGCTAGAGCCCGTATTCAGAAGCTCTGATATCGCAAGCTTTGATATCAATGCTATTCGTTACAGCGACGCTCCCGCTAATTTACTCGGCTCCCCCAACGGATTCTATGGAGATGAAATGTGTAAGCTTACAAGATTTGCAGGCATGAGTGAAAAACTACGAACAATTGGAATTTATGGCTATCGACCAGAGCTCGATCGTCAAGAGATAACAGCTAAGCTTATTGCACAAATGATATGGTACTTGATTGATGGTATACAAGTAGCTAAGTCCGAAGCTGATTTTGAAGACAGAAATCAATATGCAGAATACTATATCACCTTCACAGACAATAATACCCTCTTTCTAAAAAGCAAACGAACCAACAGATGGTGGATGCGTCTGCCCAATGAAAAATTCATACCCTGTACCTACAAAGATTATATCACAGCCACCAGCAACGAAATCCCTGAGCGCTGGATGCGTGAAGTAGAACGTATGATATTATAACGCTTGCTATGACAATTCTAGTACCTGCCAGTCGATATACCTCTCTTACTACTACACTTGTAGAAGACACACTCACGGTCGAAGAAATTTTAAATATCTCTATTAATCAGCAAGCCTACACCATCACTATGCGAAGTCCGGGCTTTGAAGAAGAACTCACTAGAGGTATACTTTGGACAGAAGATGTCTATCAAGGTATCGAAAATCCTCAATTTGACATACTTCAAAAAAATACATTGGGGTATGTAACACATGTCAATGTCTCCATCCCCAACACCCAACTGGGAAAAGGATATTCTCATCAACGCAATTTAATGTCTGTCACCAGCTGTGGTATGTGTGGTAAATACGAAACCGAACTTGAGCTTACAGGAGCTTCACTTCAGCCCCTAAAGGAAATATCGCCATCTGCAATACTCGACATGTTTTCGCTAATGTCTGCATCACAAGCACAGTTTAAATCGTCAGGGGGCTGTCATGCAGCATCAGCATTTACCTATCAGGGAGATTTGTTAGTATGCATGGAAGATATAGGCCGTCACAATGCTGTCGACAAAGTAGTGGGTTCTCTTTTACTTCATCAGAAACTCGGAAATGCAGCCTGTTTGCTCGTAAGTGGTCGTATCTCATACGAGATTGTAAGTAAATGTTTTAGGGCAGGTATCCCTTATCTAGCAGCAGTGTCGGCGCCATCCAGCATGGCTGTAGCGTATTGTAAGCAAAAGGGTATTGTACTTTATGCTTTTTGCAGAGAGGGTAGAGCTACCCGCTATACCTAAGGTTTGTATTTGACCTCTCACTACCTTACCTTTGCAGTTCAACTAAAATTTTATCCCTTGATAGCCATAATCACGTACGATGTAGCTCATCGTAAAACACAAGATCTAGTCACACGATTTATACTGAATGGGTACAAAGACATACACCTCGTCGTTATCCCATTTATAGAACGCAAAAATTTTAGACCTATTTTTAGCCATCGACCCTCACAATGTGTGCCCATCGATATAGATACATTGTGCACTCGTACAGGTATCACAAGTACACGAGTTGAAGTTCAAGACCTAGCCAACTACTTTTCGCAACATACTTACAAGCACATCGTCATAGGTGGTGCAGGGATACTGCCGGTCGAGTTAGCTACCAATCACAAGGTAATCAATGCTCATCCCGGATACCTCCCCTATGCCAAAGGTTTAGATGCTTTCAAATGGTCAATACTTAAAGGTAATCCGCTCGGTGTTACTACGCACTACATCTCACCCGAAGCCGATGAAGGCGAGCTAATCGAAAAACGAATGATACCGGTGTACTTCGAAGATAGTTTTCATAATGTAGCCTATAGGGTTTATGAATTAGAAATTGACATGCTCGTCAATGCCATAGCCATTGTAGACAAGGGTGAAGCCAGCCTCGAATCACTTAGCGACGACCAATATACCGCTACCATGCGTATGCCCCATCATCTAGAAATAGCCATGATGCAGAAGTTTGAAGATCTACGTAAACAATCCAAATCTGTCGTAGAGTAGTTCTAGTCATTAGTGTATTTGCTACTATCAAACTCAACTAGTCCTTTTAACTACATCAAACAAATAAAAAAAAGCCTCAACGAAAGTTGAGGCTTTTTTAGTATCATCTTAGCAAGATTATTTTGTTGCTTTACGTGATGTAGTTTTTTTGCTTGTGTTTTCTTCAGAAGGTACAGCATCAAGTTCCAGCATTGATTGCAACTGACGAACTTGTTTTTTTAATTCATAAATTGTTTTGTACACTTCGTCCATTTCGCTGCGAGTAGCAACCGGTACGTTGGCAAACATTTTTTCTTGTTGTTGCTCTACCGATTTTTTGATACGCAATTGCATAGCACTTACTTCGGCCATCAATTGGCTATACTCATCTGTTTCAAATAATTCAACATACATTTTATCAGAGATATTTAGCCATTCTTGGTACAATTTCATCATGCTATTGATTTCTTCGCCATTCTCGATTTTATGCATCACTGACTCAGCGATTTTTTCCATAGCTTTAGTACCTGTTTGGTATACCATGTATTGCATTTCTGCACTTTTCAAGTTGTATACATTCATTTCATTGATGATATGGTTCCACTCTTGCATCGTTTTTGTATCAGCAGTTGGGGTCATCAATTTTCCAAAAGGAGATACCGCATTCATCATGTTGCTATACATGTTGTTGTAGTTATTCAACATACTGCTAAATGGGTTACCAAACATGTCAGGCATCATATTGTGCATGCTGCTGCGCATGTTATTCATCATATCTTTAGCCTGAGCATTGTTGTTTTTCATGCTTTCAGTCCACATTGTGCGCATGTTATTCATGTACTCTTGTGTACCTTTAGGCATAAAAGAGAAGTAGTTGTCGATAAATTCTTTGTATTTACTCATATCGATTGTCGATTTGAATGTATCCATGTTGAATGTTTTTTCAGACATAGATTTCATCATCGGCATCCACATTTCATAAAACTTCGAAAATCCATCAGCCATGTTGAACATACCTTTGTAAGAATCCATCAAAGTGCCATTTTCAAAATTTTTAGAGAA
Source organism: Chitinophagaceae bacterium (assembly GCA_036846185.1). GTDB lineage: Bacteria > Bacteroidota > Bacteroidia > Chitinophagales > Chitinophagaceae > OLB11. The sequence continues at coordinate 4,486 of DAIUCL010000010.1, read as the reverse complement.
TTCGCTGTAGTTGTTGCTCATGATGTTTTGAAATTGACCCCAAAACGCCTTCATTTGTTCTGTAGCCTTATCCATGTTATCTTTCATAGAAGATGGGTTCATCATATTCATCATGTTCTGCATAGGGTTTTGAGTGGGGTTATTCCACATGTTACCCATATTGCTCCACATGTTCATCATATGTTGCATTGGATTTTGCATGCTAGTTGGGTTGGCAAAAGAAGAAAGGAAATTTTTGTTCATTTCCATCATTTGGTTAGCCCAATCTTTCTGTTGTGATTGCCATTGAGAGAAGTATTCATTCATACCATTCGTAGAGTTTTTAACTTCTTCTTTTACGGTATTCGTGTGATTAGTTACTTTTTCCATTGTTTCTTTAGTAGCATCTACTGCTTTGTGAAACATTTCGCTACCTTTTTCGATAGTTTCGCTAAGGATCGTGTTTCCATTAGCCATTTTTTTGCCGGTTTCCACCATAGTGTCTACCACTTGTTGCTGCGCATCAAGCATAGTTTCAAAAAAATTTTTGTTGTTGTTTGTTTTGTTTGCCATTTTTTTATTTATTTGCAGTGTTTTAAAATAGTGCTTGAGTGAATTTCAGCAAATTTCGTCACTGAATTCGGGCGCAAAGGTACAACTATTATCCCTGAGAGTCAGTCATTTCTTGTTATCAAAATGTAATAAATATATGCTAAAAATTGGAGACAAATTCGAACACGAATACAGCTATACGCAAGAGCAGGTCAATATGTACGCCCAAGTCAGTGGCGATACCAACCCCTTGCATATCGACGAAGAAGCAGGCAAAAACAGCATGTTTGGCCGATGTATCATACATGGATTTTTAGGGGCCAGCGTATTTACCAAAATATTTGGTGCTCTCTGGTATGCCGACGGTCATGTGTACATGAAGCAAAGCATGACGTGGCTCAAACCTATGTTCGTAGGTACTACCTACAAGGCCGTCATTACAATCAAAGAGGTGTTTCCTGAAAAGAACAGAGTGCTCTACGACTGTGCCGTATATGATGTGGCAAGCGGCGATCAAACTATTGCCGGCGAAGCTTTGCTTATGAACAAAAAACAATACGTCTGGTAAAATACCCCGAGAGACTCACACTATCAAAACTCGCTGATATCAGCGAGTTTTTTTATTTTACATCAACAGTATTCGGACAAGCAACAACTTTTATTGGGGGTTCATTTTCGTATTAAAAGTCATATGGGCGGCAAACACGCTATCCGCTCCAAATCCTCGTGAGCGAGCCTGTGATGCAAAGTCGATAAGGTAGCTCCGTTCCTCCGCTCCTTTACTCCTTGCATCACTAGGCTCGCTCACTGTGGGTTTTTCGCTGCTATCGTTGCCGCGGTGTTCGCATCAAGTGATGTTGTTATACAATGTTTGTCATACGCAAATGAGGTGTGAGTGTGTGTGAAAACTCAGTAAAGTGCGGCAATGTAAAGGTCTTGGTAGTAATCACTAGTAATGAAGGGAATGAGGTATTTATGAAAGAATTTGCTCACTCGGGCTGACGGATGGGTGCTCATAGCGATGCAGCTCAAACGGAGCGTCGCAAATCCGATGCACAGAGTGAATGTCGCTCGTCTCCTAAATAAAATCATATCAGAACATACATGATTCATAAAGGGTACTAAGTATGGCACAGGGGAGGATATTTGGTTGATTTTAAATTACGTTGAGGCAATTAATTCTTTTCGCTAGAGCTTTATTATCGATTATTTAGTTGTTGCAAAAAAGTGTCGAGTTCAGCTTCAGTGTGCATAAGCACTTCGCGGGGTTTGCCGCCAATGCTGGCACCCACGATGCCTGCTGCTTCGAGCTGATCCATGATGCGCCCGGCTCTATTGTAGCCGAGGTTGAAGCGGCGCTGGAGCATGGATGTGGAGCCACTACCAGAGTTGACGACCAGTCGGGCACATTGCTCAAACATTTGGTCTATTTCGCGGAGCGATTTTCCACTATTTACAGTAAGCTCTCCGCCATCGCTACCTTCGTATTCGGGAAGTTCGAAGGCGGTAGGGTATCCTTGTTGGTCGCCGATATAATCGACGATGCGCTCCACCTCGGGCGTGTCCACAAAGGCGCATTGAAGGCGAACTAATTCGCCGCCATTCAGTATAAGCATATCGCCTTGCCCTATCAGCTGCTCTGCGCCTCCGGCATCCAGGATCGTGCGCGAATCTACTTTGGCAGATACTTTGAAGGCTATACGGGCAGGGAAGTTGGCTTTGATCGTACCGGTGATGACATTGACCGATGGGCGCTGTGTAGCAACGATACAATGGATACCAACGGCACGGGCAAGCTGGGCTATACGAGCAATAGGTAGTTCTACTTCTTTTCCGGCAGTCATGATCAGATCGGCAAACTCATCTACTACCAGTACAATAAAGGGGAGGTATTTGTGACCCTTAGTAGGGAGAAGTTTTCGTTTGACAAATTTTTCGTTGTATTCTTTGATATTGCGGACTCCTGCATCTTTGAGAAGGTCGTAGCGGTTGTCCATCTCGATACAGAGTGCATTGAGGGTATTGATGACTTTTTTAGTATCGGTGATAATGGCTTCCTCTTCATTGGGGAGCTTGGCCAAAAAATGTTTTTCAATCAGTCGATAGATGGAGAGTTCCACTTTTTTTGGATCGACCAGTACAAACTTGAGCTGAGAAGGATGTTTTTTGTAAAGAAGAGAAACGAGTATGGTATTGATACCAACGGATTTACCTTGACCGGTAGCACCGGCCATCAGCAGATGGGGCATTTTGGCAAGGTCTACGATATAATTTTCATTATCGATCCGCTTTCCGAGTGCGATGGGTAAACTGTGGTCGTTATGAATAAATTTATCGGAAGAAATCAGTGTGCGCATCGACACGATTTGTTTTTTGATATTAGGTACTTCTATACCTATGGTGCCTTTGCCGGGAATGGGAGCGATGATGCGGATGCCCAGTGCAGAGAGGCTGAGGGCTATATCGTCTTCCAAATTTCTGATTTTGGAGATACGTACGCCTTCGGCTGGAACTATTTCGTACAACGTGACGGTGGGACCTACGGTAGCAGATATTTTAGCAATAGCGATTCCAAAGCTTTTGAGCGTGTTGATGATTTGGTTTTTGTTATTTTCGAGTTCGGTTTTGTCGATCGAAATATCTTCGGTGCTTCGTTTTTCCAGTAGGTCAATGATGGGGTACTTGTAATTGCTCAAGTCAAGAGCGGGGTCGTAGGGGTCTTCGGTAGCAACACTGGTACGAGGAGCAACCTCTTCATCATCTATAATATCGTGCTTTACCACTTCAAGAGTCAGATCGTCAGACAGGTCGGCCGAAGGTATAAGGGGTATGGAGGTGGTGTCGAGTTCTATGTTATAAGCATTTTCTTCAGGAGTGGATTCCGTTTCAGAGGGAGTAATATTCTGAGTTGAAATGGATACTTCCAGGTTCGGGTTCGTATCGAGAGTAAGGGTTTCGAGAATAGTGTCTTCTGCAATTTCTTCTGCCGATATTGGAGTGGTGAGAATGTCCTGTTGGGCAGACGAGGTGTTTTCCCAAAAGTCATCAGGTACAACGATCGAAGAAGTAGGATTGGAATCTTCTGTTATGTCAGTTGATTGTTGGAGAGTAGTGTGCATTTCAGCAGGTGTCGCATGGTCAACTGCATCGGTTTTCGGATTCAAATTGCGTGCAGATCGGTGTAGCAAATGTTGAATATTGGATATTAGATATTTCCAGATGGATAGGCGAAAAAATGCAATTAGAAGTGGTAGGGATGCCAGTAGTATCAGAGAGGAGAATAGCATAGTAGTTGCCACCGGGCCTAGCCTGTCGGATATGAGCTGATGAATATGTAGTCCAAATCTGCCTCCACCCGGAAAGGTAGAACGGTTAATAGCGAAATAGTGAGCAGAAATAATTGATACTACAATACATAGCAATGAGCTGAAGAAGAAAGATCGAAGGGTGGAAATAAATTTTTTTCTAAATAGTAGTTTGAAGCCCCATACACCCAAAAATAAGGGGATAAAAAAAGAGCCTAAGCCAAAACATTGCATAAGAAGGAAATCCGCTACTAATGCTCCGGAAGGAGATGCCGGAGTGTGGAATTGATTGTTGTTGAATTGGAAAAAATCTTGCCATTCAGAGGGCCTTGGTAGTATACTTTGGTCTGATTTCCAATGAATAGAATAAGATAGAAGCGTCACAAAAAGAAAACCTGCTATTATTAGTAGGAGCATACCAACGATTGCTTTGAGAAAAACGTCCTTATTGATAAAGGTTTGTTGCTCTTTCTGGTTTCCTTTTCGATGAGAGGACGATTTTTCGGATGTAGATGTTTTACGCTTAGCCATTAAGTACAAACGTACATTTTTTTGTCAAAAAATAGACAATGAATGGAAAAATGCTTGTATAGAAGAACAAAAATATTGAAATCTAAAAAATTGAATTGGAGAAATGCAATCTTTTAGTA
>DAIUCL010000009.1:0-34224 GCA_036846185.1 Chitinophagaceae bacterium | reverse complement strand
CTATTTTATTTTTGGTTCTTTATATTCTATTAAGGGTAAAGGAAGTGCAACGTATTTTATTCAATGGGTGAAATAGTTTTAGTTTATAATTTTCAATTCTTACGGTATCAACAACGTCTGAGTCATCGTCTCAGGTATATACTACCCTTATGATCCCTTATACAATTCCCTGATTTGGCAGTGCTAGTGAGATTATCAGCAAGTACAATTTACAAATTAGATGAAGCTGTACGAGATTTAGCATATAGTTTTTTCCATCGAAAGTATCCTAATATTCCTCCTATCAAGTATACCATCGTGAGCAATGAGGTGAGCTCAAAGCCTTTGTAGATATGAAGTGGAATGGCTACTATATTGGATGCTGTGAGCCATAGCCAATTCTCTATTTTTCGTCGCACAAGAAGCCAACTTCCGGTCCAGGCTAAGCAAGAAACTGCAGCATCCGGTAGAGGTACATCGCTATCGGTATATGTTATTAATAAAAAATACACTAGTAAAAAAGATGATGTTGCAAGGAGCACTGCCACTCTATTTTCTTTATTAGTGGCAAAAGAAATAGAATGCACTTCTGTTTGCCTCCATAAATAAAGCCCCAATATACTCATGAGCAGATAATAAAAGTTCAGAAGACTTTCGGCATATAATCCTGCGCTGAAAAACAAACCTATATAGATACTAACACTTACTAAACCCGCAAAGAAATTGAACCGATGATTGAGACTAGCTAGTAATACTTGTATCACTCCAAATAGAAATGCGGATAATTCCCAAATAGAGGTTTGCTGCCATTGATGAATAATATGATCGAATGAATAATTCAGTTTACAACTCTTTATATTCAATATCAATAAAAGAAGAGTCTCTATCAGTATGAACAGAAGTGTGATTACCAATAATGTAGTTGTAATACACCGCATTAGCAGTAGAGATATAAGGTATCAATAGCAACAGGCCAAGACCAAAGGTGAGAATACACAATAAAGCCCAACCTATAAAACTAAGATTAAACACAAAGTAGTCCCATTTATAACCATTCATGATTTCATGACTTTTTTTCATAGCATCTACAGGTCCCATTTCAGGATTATCGTGCATGATATTATAGGTTTGCGAAAGAGCGATAGCAGCAATAATGCCTGGGACGATTAGCAATATAAATCCGCCCATAATTATAAGCCCCATAAGTATACTTGCTGCTAAGGCATGAAAGTAGCGTTTGAATCCGTCAAAGATAGAGGCAAACTGTACCTCATTGAGCCGAGATAAATTTAAGTAAAATCCAGCCATACCCAAGCTTAAAGCACCAGATATGAGTATGGAAAGCAAACTTATTTTCGAATCTATGGGGGGCTCTCCGAAAGAGTATTCCAGTAAAGGAATATTGCCAACTATACCGGTAAGAATAAATATTATTAGAGTTGCCAGTATTGCATTGCCCCATTTTGGGCTCAATGCATTTAGTGCTTGGTCTTTCATTTCATTGTAGGAGGGTCTCATGTGGGTGGTTTTTTGGTGTCGAAGATAATAAAGGAAGTTAAATAGGAGGAATATGTGTATGCTATTCGTGATAAATGGCATCATACGAGGATGAAAAGGAAAAAGTAAGTGTATCGAGAAAATCATCAGATTTAAACTAGAAGTCATAAGAGCAGAGTCTGCGACATGGTACATCATATTTATAGAAGATCATAGCCTATTTTTTTAGCTTGGATTCAGATAGTACTTTCGTGGAGTGAATTTTAATAGAGAAAAAATATGGGTCTTCATTATGTCAGCCTTGATGTTAAGTTTTCCATGGCATGAGCGTTTGAGTTCTCTGGGCATTATTATGCTTAGTGCACATTGGTTGATGGACAGGCAGCTATTATCCAAAATCAAAGCCATCCGATTTTCTACTATTGCTATATTATCGTTTAGTTTTTTCTTATGGCATCTAGTAAGTTTAGCATGGACCAGCTATCCGGAAGAAGCGGCGCAAACAATTGAAGTGAAATTGTCTTTATTCATTTTGCCTATTTTGTTTTCAGGAGAGAACTATTTTACAGACAAAAATCAGAAACTGATACTAGGAGCATTTATTATTTCGTGTGTAGCGGCTTTTGTGTATATGAGTATCCATGCTTCGCTGGCTTATCCATGGATTGAGCAATGGTCAGAGAAGTTTCAACGAATGAATTTTTCAGCTCCATTAATGCATCCCGGCTATTTGTCTAATTATTTTATAGTAGCGCTCATTTTTTGGGTTAAGAAAAAAGAGCAATGGCTAAAGTCGACTTTTGGACATCAAAGTCTGTATTATCTGGTGATTATAATCTGTGCAATAGCAATTCTATTCTTAGCATCTCGTACGGTCATGCTGTTTGTATTAATGATCATTCCAATCTATTTGTATCGTTACACCTCTCAAATTGTCAAACACATAGGGCTACGAGTACTACTTACTGCAGCAGTACTATTAGGCACTGTGTTGGTGGCCTATCAGATACCTGTAGTGAAATTGCGTGTACAAGAAACGATGACTTTAGGTCGGCAAGTTGCACCATCAGAGGTACAAGTATGGGATGCTACATTGAGTAGAGTAGCGGTTTATAGCCTAAGTGCACAGCTTATAAGTCAAAGTCCGTGGATAGGATATGGTGTAGGGGCAGCCAATCCCATGTTGCTTACCCGCCTTCAAGAGCATGGCTATATTCACCTGGCAAGTATTAAACTACATACTCACAATCAGTATTTTCATACCTGGCTCGACTTAGGAATTATAGGTCTACTGTTATTGTTGTCTTTTCTTGCTTCATTTTACGCTTATGCGTGGCATCATCAAAGTGCGATTACCTTTTTGCTGGCACTACTTACGACAATCAATCTACTCACCGATGATATGTTTGAGATACAGGCGGGGATTGTTTTTTTGATGATATTATTATTCGCCGGCAGTATATCTCCATCGAAGCCCTCTCAACTTGAAAATTTATAACCTACTCCTCTTACACTCATAAAATGCTTAGGATGTCGGGGGTCTTCTTCAAAATATTTTCGGAAAGTCATGATAAAATTATCGATAGTACGAGTCGTAGGGAAAACGTTGTAGCCCCATACCATTTTTAGAATATGTTCTCTCGTGATTACTTCATTTTTATTGTCAATAAGTAGTTTCAAAAACATACTTTCTTTTTTAGTCAAAGGATGTTTTTCGCCTCGTATATCAGTACACTCCAAAGCGGCAAAATCTATAATAGCATTGCCAATGTGGACTTTGTCAGATTCGGATATAGAATGTTCTAGTTTTTTGTTTTTATAAATGAGTTTATTTACTCGTAAGAGAAGTTCTTCCAAATTGAATGGTTTTGTAAGATAATCATCGCCTCCTTTTTTTAAACCCAATACCCTATCGGCCCCAGAATTTTTGGCAGATAAAAAGAGTATAGGGATTTTATCATTCTGTAATCGAATAGTTTCACATACCGTAATACCATCCATTTCTGGCAACATAATGTCTAGAATAATACAGTCATAGTATTCTTTTTTGAAAGCTTCAATAGCTTTTTTGCCATTGTTTACTGCTGTCACTTCATAATCTTCCAGTTCCAAATTCAGCTTCAGGGCATCTCTCAGATTATCTTCATCCTCTACCAGTAATATTTGTGGTGTAGTAATGTCAGTCATTCAATGTTTATTTTAATAGCACTTCAAAAATAGTACCACCTTCCGGATTATTTTTCACGCTAATGTCATATTTGTACAAATTGATAATTTTTTTTACAATATAAAGACCCAAGCCTGTTCCTTTCGACTTGCGGGTATTTTCATTACCAATTCTATAAAATTTATCAAATACTTTTGTTTTTTCTGTTTCGGGTATACCCGGCCCAAAATCGATAATTTGCACCATCTTTTTTCGATTACTATTCAGCATAAGCACATGTATTGGCTTGTCAATGGGGCTATATTTTCGGGCATTTTCAAGCAAATTACTAAATACCATTTTCCAGAGCATTTTATCTCCATTCAATTCCCATTTTTCATTAGATTTTTCGATATTTATCTGCAATTGTTTGTACCTACTCATTAGCTCATTACACGTTTCTTCTACTAGTTCATTTATCTCGATAATATCAGAGTATATAGCTTTTTGATTATCTTCCAGTTGAGTAGCTATCAGTATATTTGTACATAAGTCATTAAGTCGGTTTGTCTCTTCTACTGAAGCCTTGATGAGCTTTTCTTGTACTTCAGTATCCAATTTTCTTTTTTCAAGAGTTTGCATATTCAGTTTTATACCAGCTATAGGAGTTTTCAGCTCATGCGTTACACTCAGCATAAAATTCTTTTTGAGTTTATTCAGTTGTTGTTGTTTATAAAAAGATAAATAGACAATACTACTTCCTATAATGATGACAAACATATTCGTAGTCCCTTCACCCCAATATTGTTTTTTTCGTCTATTTTTTTTATCTTCTATTTTTAACAATTCAGACCGATAATCATTTGGGGCAAAAGTAGATTTCAACAATTCTATTTTTTGTAATTCCAATTCATAAATCATGTTGTTTTGCTTGTGCAGGCTATACGCCCAAAATAATATGGCCAATATTATGTATAGCAACATGAGTGAAAAAGACCATATAAACTTCATATAAAGAGTATTTATAGCAAAAATACACTACAATGTATGGGAATATCAAAAAGAGCGATATACATTTGCACAATCAGGCAGATTTGATTATTGTTCAGCCTGACTAAAAAACTGAACTAATACTCACCTTCATAAACTTTCCCGTTTATTTATCAGTGGTAATAGTTTAGTTTCCTAAAAGCAGAAACTATGAAAACTATACACGATTATCTCAAAGAACAAATATTGGTCATTGACGGTGCCATGGGTACCATGATACAGAGATACCAGCTATCAGAAAAGGATTATAGAAGCCATCGCTTCGAAAATTGGCACAAAGATTTGAAAGGAAACAACGATTTACTCTGCATTACACAGCCTTCAATCATCGAAGATATTCATCAGGAGTATCTAGAGGCTGGTGCCAACATTATTGAGACCAATACCTTCAGTGCTCAAAAAATATCCATGGCAGACTATGACATGCAGGAGTTTTGCTATGAAATGAATGTAGCGGCAGCGCGATGTGCTCGAAAAGCTGTTTCCTTGTTCAAAGAAAAACACCCCCATACAGATCAGCCCTGCTTTATAGCCGGAGCCATTGGCCCTACTAATCGTACCTTATCCATATCGCCCGATGTCAACAATCCAGGATACCGAGCGGTCAGCTTCGACGAAGTGATGGAAGCCTACTACGAGCAGATAAAAGGACTTATTGATGGGGGGGTAGATATCATTCTTATCGAAACCATCTTTGATACACTCAATGCCAAAGCGGCTATCTATGCGGTCAAAAAGTATTTTCAAGAATACAATATAGAGCTGCCTATTATGATTTCAGGCACCATTACTGATGCCAGTGGTCGCACTCTCAGTGGTCAGACATTAGAAGCTTTCTATTACAGTATAGAGCATGTCAATCCTCTAAGTGTAGGTTTTAATTGTGCTTTGGGTGCAACCCAAATGAAACCCCACATTCAAGAACTCTCAATCCTTTCAGACTACTATGTTAGTGCTTACCCCAACGCAGGTTTGCCTAATGCCTTTGGGGAATATGACGAAGCGCCACACCAAACGGCTCACATCATTGAAAACTGGGCAAAAGATGGTTTGCTCAATATAGTAGGTGGCTGTTGTGGCACTACACCCGATCATATACGATGCATAGCTCAGAGTGTAAAAGGAGTAAAACCACGCACAAGCAGAGTCTACTCATCCTAGTAAAAATTTATCATTAGAAAAAAAGCAAGTATGAACTTAGCAGGACTAGAACCACTCAAAATATACCCGGGCAGCAACTTCGTCAATATTGGCGAACGCACCAATGTCACCGGAAGCAAAAAATTTGCTCGTCTTATCTTATCCGGATCTTACGACGAAGCACTTAGTGTAGCACGCCAGCAAGTAGAAAGTGGTGCACAGATACTAGATGTCAATATGGACGACGCATTACTCGATGGAGTCGAAGCCATGACTACTTTTCTGAATCTGTTACAATCCGAACCCGACATCGCGCGTATCCCCATAATGATCGATAGTAGCAAATTCGAAATCATAGAGGCCGGACTCAAATGTGTACAAGGAAAATGTATCGTCAATTCTATATCTCTCAAAGAAGGAGAAGAGGCATTTATCAAACAGGCGCAAATCTGCCACAGATATGGAGCCGCCGTTGTCGTCATGGCATTCGATGAGCTTGGCCAAGCCGACACCCGCGATCGTAAAGTACAAATATGCCAGCGAGCCTATGATATACTCACACAGCAAGTTCATTACAAACCACAAGATATCATCTTTGATCCCAACATCTTTGCCGTAGCCACAGGACTTGAAGAGCACAATAATTATGGCGTAGATTTTATCGAAGCTACTCGTATCATTAAGCAGCGTATGCCACTGGCTAAAGTCAGTGGTGGCGTCAGCAATCTTTCCTTTTCATTCAGAGGCAACGAGCATGTGCGAGAAGCTATGCACAGTGTATTTTTATACCATGCTGTACAAGCCGGTATGGATATGGGCATAGTTAATGCGGGTCAGCTAGTGGTGTATGACGACATAGAACCCCGCTTAAAACAACTGTGCGAAGACGTCATACTCAACCGAAACAACGATAAAAATCAAGCTACTGAACAGCTCATACTCTTTGCCGAATCCGTCAAATCCAAAGGAAAAGAGCAAGTCAAAGATGAAGCATGGCGTAAGGGTACGGTAGAACAGCGTCTCAGCCACGCACTCGTACATGGCATCACCGACTATATCGATGTCGACACCGAAGAAGCACGTATCCAATACGGTAGCCCTCTCACCGTAATTGAAGGCCCACTCATGGATGGCATGAATGTAGTAGGCGACCTATTTGGTTCCGGCAAAATGTTTCTCCCACAAGTAGTCAAAAGTGCTCGTGTAATGAAAAAAAGCGTAGCCATTCTCACACCCTATATCGAAGCCGAAAAAAAAGAAAGTACTCAAGCACCCAAAGTACTCTTAGCCACCGTCAAAGGTGATGTACATGATATTGGCAAAAATATAGTAGGAGTCGTACTCGCTTGCAATGGCTATCAAATCATCGACCTAGGAGTCATGGTACCTATGACGCGTATCTTAGATGAATCTATAGCACAGCAAGTCGATATCATAGGGCTCTCGGGTCTCATCACACCCTCACTCGACGAAATGGTACAAGTCGCCGCCGAAATGAAAAAACGGAATATGACCATACCCCTGCTCATCGGAGGTGCTACCACCTCTCGCATGCATACTGCCGTCAAGATAGCTGAACAGTACGACCAAGGAGTGATTCATGTACTCGATGCCTCTCGCAGCGTCACTGTCGTAAGCGAGCTATTAAGCCAGCAAAAAGACAAACTACTCCTACAAATCAAAGAAGAATACCAAACACTTAAGCAAGACTTTCTTCACAAAAAAACACAAAAAACATTCCTATCCCTTGCCGATGCCCGAAAAAACAAATTCATACCTCAAGGCAATCATACCCCCTCCAAGCCTGCACATCTTGGTGTTCACACATTATCGGAGATCTCTCTGCACACCCTCGCTTCATATATAGACTGGACTCCCTTCTTTATCACTTGGGAAATGCATGGCAAATACCCGGCTATCTTCGACGATGCAATCATCGGTAAGGAAGCCAAAAAACTCTTCGACGATGCACAGCAATTATTACAAACCATCTGCGATCAAAAATGGTTGACAGCCAAAGCCGTATTCGGACTATGGGAAGCTACCCGTATCAGCGACGATGATATACAACTTCAAGGGCACATCCTATCCTTCTTACGACAACAATCACACAAAGCCAACGGTCAGGCAAACTACTCTCTAGCCGATTTTATCCTACCCCATCAGCAGGACTATATGGGCGCCTTCGCCGTCACCATACACGGTATAGAACCCCATCTGAAACGACTAGAGGAGCAACACGACGATTATCAAAAAATTTTGTTGCAAGCACTCGCCGACCGTCTTGCCGAAGCCTGTGCCGAATGGCTACACCAGCAAGTGCGCACCCACTACTGGGCCTACGCCCCACACGAAGCTATTACTAACGAAGAATTAATTGCGGAAAAATACATAGGCATACGACCCGCACCGGGTTATCCAGCCTGTCCCGACCATACCGAAAAACTAAAACTATTCGAACTTCTAAATGCACAGCAACAAATCGGTATTACACTCACCGAATCTCTAGCCATGTATCCTGCCTCCTCCGTCTGTGGATGGTATTTCGCCCACCCCGAAAGCAAATATTTTGGCTTAGGCAAAATCACCCAAGAGCAAGTAAAAGATTACGCACTTCGCAAAAACAAAAGCATCGACGAAATGAACTATTGGCTCCGTCCCGTAGTAGAGTAGCAAAAATACGTAGCCCTTCTTTATACACGTTATTCAATGTATTTGGGCGGCAGACACGCTATCCGCTCCAAGTCCTCGAGAGGGAGCCTGTGCTGCCTGGTCGCGGAGTGGGCTTCGTGCCTCCGCCCCCTCCACTCCCGGCATCACTAGCCTCCCTCCCTGTGGGCTTTTTGCTCCTATCGTTGCCGCAGCCCCTACTACTACTTTATCTTTGCACTATATAATGTATCAGGTCATTGCTATTCAAGTTCGGTTTTGTACGACATTATTTTTACTTTGTAACCTTTTATAAAGTCTATGCACCGGGTACTTTGGCAGCCGGATAGGAGCGGTACCCCACAGCCAGCGAGGCTAGTGAGGCAAGGGATGCAGGGGCGGCGGCGACAGAGCCATCTGCATGCCTATGCCTCACAGCTTCGATGGCGAGGAGTATAAGCGGATAGCCGCGCATGCCCCAATTAGACTAAATAGACGATTTAAAATTTGATTTCTTCGCCCGAGTTCGTATCGAAAAATTTGTATTGAAGAAATTCGAATCCTTCATCTTCTGCAAGCGTAAAGCTACCGTATTTCTTTTTCCATTTGGCAAAGATAGTATTCCAAAGTAGTCCTTTAGTAAGATGAGATTTGAGGATGGGGTGTACTACCAGCTCTATTTTAGTATTGAGGTGGGAGAGTAAGTATTTGATATGTTTTTCAATATCATCGAGCAGTAGTTGAGAGGAGCGTACTTTGCCTGTACCGTGGCAGCTAGGGCAGGTTTCGCCGGTTGAGATATTGATTTCGGGCCGAAGTCTCTGACGGGTTATCTGAAGCAGTCCGAATTTGGATAGTGGTAGTACGCTGTGCTTAGCCCTATCTTCTGCCATAAATCTTTCCATTGCCGTGGATACTTCTTTGCGATTGTCGGGGTTGCGCATATCGATAAAATCGACGATGATAATGCCGCCAATATCCCGAAGTCTGAGCTGTCGAGCCACTTCGCGAGCGGCTTCGATATTGGTATTGAAAGCTGTTTCTTCTTGATTTTCGCTGGAGAATTTGTGTCCGCTGTTGACATCAATGACGTGAAGGGCTTCGGTGTGTTCTATGACGAGATAGCCTCCGCTGTCGAGCATCACAGTTTTGCCAAAGGAGGCTTTGACTTGCTTACTGATTCCGAAGTGGTCGAAGATAGCAGAGCCGTTTTTGTAATAGCTTACGATATTTTCAGAGCCGGGCGATACGTTGGCTATATAGGTTTTCGCATCGTGTACAATGCTGTCGTCGTCGGCTATGATTTTATGAAATTCTTTGTTGAGGAGGTCTCTGAGTAGAGAGGTTGTCTTATTCTGCTCACTCAAGATTTTTTGGGGTGGGGTGGCTCCTTTGAGGTTGAATTGAATCATATTCCATGATTCTGTTATCTTGAGTAAGTCTTTGTGCAGTTCTGCGGTAGATTGGCCTTCGGCTGCGGTGCGTACGATGATACCAAAGTTGTTGGGTTTGATACTTTCGATGATACGTTGAAGGCGTTTGCGTTCTTCTACAGACTGTATTTTGCGTGATACACTCACAAAATTGTTGAAGGGGGTCAGTACGATAAATCGACCGGGTATGGATAGTTCGCAACTGATACGGGGGCCTTTAGAAGATATGGGTTCTTTGAGTATTTGTACGAGTACACAAGGCTTATTGGACGCCACATCGGCAATTTTACCGGTTTTTACGATATCCGGCTCTAGTTCGAATTTGGTAAAGTCGCCTAGTCTGTCGGACTTTTCATTCATAGCCATGTCTGTAAACTTGACTAGGCTTTTGAACTGAGGGCTCAGGTCAGTATAATGCAAAAAGGCATCTTTGTCGTGTCCGATATCGACGAACACGGCATTGAGACCGGGCATAATTTTTTTGATTTTGCCCAGATATAAATCACCTACATTGAAACTGCCACCTGAGTTGTCGTAATGCAACTCAACGAGTTTTTTGTCTTCTAATAAGGCAATTTCAACGCCAGTGTCTGACGATTGTATAATAAGTTCTTTTTCCACTATCGCATGCGAGGTTGCTACTCATAAATAAACGACCATACAGCTGATGATTATCAGCTGTATGGAGTATATCAAGATTCAGAAAACTATTTCTTTTTATGACGATTTTTTCTCAAACGTTTTTTGCGTTTGTGTGTGGCGATTTTGTGACGTTTACGTTTTTTTCCGCAAGGCATAATGATAATTTTTTTTGAATGAACGAATATTGTTTACTTAAATGATTTTATATAGTTGTCGATTTCGCGAGCAAAATCGGGATTGTTTACAAGAGTCTTACATTTCTCAAACATCTCTATAGCTTTATCTTTTTGTCCAAGACCTTTGTAAGCTTCTGCCAAGAAATACATAGCTTCCGTATTGTCGGGTCTCAGGCCTAATACCATTTCTAATCGTCTTTGTGCCTTATCAAATTGCCCGGATTGTATTGCTAATTTTCCTAAGATGATATTAGCAGATATGTTGGTACTGTCTTTTTGGGTCACTTCTCGCAGAAGAGTGACACCTTTCATTGTTTCTCCGGTACCTTCCGTATAGCAAGTAGCTAAGGCCACTTTGGCATCGATATTTTCAGGATTGAGTTGTAATGTTTTTTCAAAACACTCTATCGCTTCCATAGCTTGCCACCTTCTTATTGGCTGATTATCAGTGCGCGACATGATAGCCAGTAATAATTGGCCTGCAAAGGTGAGACTTTTTTCTGTATTTTCCAAAAAAGCCCCATTTTTATAAAAATAGGCTGCAATATCGATTTCGTTTTTCTTCTCCCAATACTCTGCAAGATCTCTACAGATTTCGGGAGTTTTGTTTTTTTGGAAGGCATCGTAAAGGGCATCTATTTTTTTCTTGTCGTCGCCTGTGAGCTTGGTGGCTTGAGAGGTGTAGTGTGCAAGTATATCAAAAGTCTCCATGTTTTGAGTGGCCTCATCTTGGTGCTGATGGGCAGATTCTGATGAAGTGTCTGCCGTTTTTGTGGCTTTGGAGCCTCTAAAATCTCCTAGAAAATACAGGGCAATGATGAATAAGATAGCTACTCCAATGGAGATAAATTGTTTTTTTTGCACGTTTTATATTTTATTAATTGTCGTCCTTCACTACCTCAATATTGGAGGTGCTAAGCTTTTTTACTTCATCCATAAACTCTCGGGCTGGCTTGAATGAGGGTATAAAATGCTCGGGGATGTACACCGTTGTATTTTTTTTGATGTTTCTACCGACTTTGGCAGCACGCTTTTTGTTGACAAAACTGCCAAATCCTCTGATGTAAATATTCTCGCCTTCTGCCAATGCTTTTTTGACATTGACAAAAAAACTTTCTAAAGATACCAGAACGTCTACTTTGGGCACACCGGTTTGCTCCGCAATTTGTTGAATAAGATCTGCTTTTTTCACGATGTAAGTTATTTTAAGTGAACTAATTATGGCAAATATATTATTAATTTTGTTATAACAATATTTTTTTTCATTTTTTTGCATAGAAAATAATTTCATAAGTGGTTAAAAACCAACAGTTTAATAAAAATTTACTTCATTGGCATCGAACTGATAACAAGCGCAGTATGCCCTGGAAGGGGGAGAAGGATCCATATAAGATATGGCTGAGCGAAATTATTTTGCAACAAACAAGGGTAGAGCAAGGCACCCAATATTTTAATGCCATTGTGACAAAGTACCCCAATATATGTAGCCTGGCCGAAGCACATGATGACGATGTATTTAGCTTGTGGCAGGGACTAGGGTACTATAACAGATGTCGCAATATGCTTTATACCGCCCGTTTTGTTTGTACAGAGTTGAAAGGACAATTCCCTGATACTTTCGAATCAATTCTCTCTCTCAAAGGGGTAGGCGAATACACAGCTGCTGCCATCGCCTCATTTGCGTTCAAACTACCTCGTGCAGTAGTCGATGGCAATGTGATTCGGATTATCAGTCGTTTGTATGCCAGCGATACAAACCCCTATACATCACTAGGTAAAAGGTGGTATCAGGAAAAAGCACAAGAATTATTGTCTATATCCTACCCGGATGAGTACAATCAAGCCATTATGGATCTGGGTGCTACTGTGTGCACACCGGCTAATCCGCAGTGCGATAGATGCCCCGTAAGCGCACACTGCGATGCCTATGCTTCTGGGCATCAACAACTCTATCCGCCCAAAAAGAAAAAAGTCACTCTCAAGCATCGATATTTTCACTTTGTATTGTTTGAAACTACAAAAGAAATTTATGCCGTAAAACGTACTCAAAAAGATATATGGAACAACCTCTACACCCCCTATCTGATAGAATCCGATTCGGATGTGCCACCTCCCGAAATGGATCATCTTGGTCTGCAACAAATTCATACCATGCAACAATCCCTGTCGCACCAGCGTATTCATTTTCATTTTTACAGACATCCTTCAGGTAAGCTACTACCCCATACGTATGAGCAACTTGTGGCAATACCCAAAAAATCAATTTCTTCACATGCTTTCCCCCGCTCAATACTTGTTTTATTCAAAAAAATCGCATACCTTTAAACTCAATTTAAATATAATCTACCTAAAATAATAAAACTATGAGAGGTGTGAATCATGTTTTTTTGATTGGAAACTTGGGTAAAGACCCCGAAATACAATATATTGAAGGCAATATACCTGTAGCCAAATTCCCGCTAGCTACCACCGAAACCTTCAAAGACAAAAAAGGAAATACCATACCACAAACTGAATGGCACAATATAGTATTATGGAGAGGCCTGGCCGAGTTGGCTGCCAAATACCTGCACAAAGGGAGTCTCGTTCACATCGAAGGCAGCCTGCGCACTCGCTCCTGGGAAGACAAAGACAAAAACAGACGATTCATTACCGAAATCATTGCCTCTAATATGGTGATGCTTGACAAGCGTAGTTCAGAACACAAGCCTTACTCCGATGAAGCAATTAGTGCCATCGATGACACCCTGCCGGATCACCCTTCCGATAGCTCCCTGACCGATATGAATGACAAATTACCTTTTTGACAAATTACCATTTTATTACCCGAAACAGCGGATGAACATGAAATTTACTTTTCAATGTATATTTGCAGCAACCAAAACTATTGATCATTTTTTTCACTAAACTAATCAATCTTGGATCCTGATTCGGTACATACACCTCTTCTCACTGTTTTAGCAACCACCCTGCAAGGCAATTCATTAATTATTTTAGGTATACTCATTCTGATATTGCTCATCTTATCCGCCTTAGTCTCGGGCTCTGAGGTGGCCATGTTCTCCCTCTCTGCCAAAGACATCAATCATCTCAAATCAAAAGAAAAAAGTGGCTACGACACTGTACTTCGGCTGCTCGAAAACCCCAAGCGATTGCTCGCAACTATACTAATAGGTAACAACTTTATCAATATTGCTATCATCATCAGCGCCAACCTTTTTTTCAATTCACTCTTCGACGTGCGTAGTTGGTTTCCCGATTTGGCAGAGAATATCATTGTGCTCATCGAGTTGTTTTTTCAAGTGATTGTGGTTACTATATTTCTAGTTCTGTTTGGCGAAGTCTTGCCCAAGGTATATGCCACCCAAAACAATCTCACATTAAGTATTTATACCGCCCCATTTATCAGTTTTCTCGACAAGTTATTCATGCCATTGAGTAGTTTTTTGGTCAATTCTACCGGCTTTATCGAAGGGCGCTTTGCCGGAAAAATCAAAAAAGACATTAGCAACGAAGATCTCGAAAATGCTATAGAACTCACCGTGGGGCATACCGCCACCCGCGAAGAAAAAAACATCTTCAAAGGTATCCTAAAATTTAGCGAAATCACCGTGAAGCAAATCATGAAGGCCAGGCTCGATGTATCGGCCCTGGACTACGAATGGAATTTTGATGAAGTAAAAAGCCAAGTGCGCGATACGGGATTCTCCCGACTGCCCGTCTATTTCGAATCGCTCGATCAAGTCAAAGGTACAATCTACACCAAAGACCTGCTTATGCACCTCGATGAGCCCGACTTCAACTGGCATACACTCATACGACCCGCCTACTTTGTACATGAGTCGAAGCTAATCGAAGATTTACTCCACGAGTTTCAGCACAAACGTATACACATGGCTATTGTAGTCGACGAATTTGGTGGCACCTCAGGGCTGGTGACACTCGAAGACATCATGGAAGAAATCATCGGAGACATCCGCGACGAATTTGACGAAGATGAACTCATGATGAAAAAAATCGACGACAACAACTATATCTTCGAAGGCAAAACAATGATCAATGACATGTGTCGCATCGTCAATATCCCCGTAGAGCAGTTCGACGAAGTTCGGGGAGAAAGCGACTCCATCGCAGGGCTGGTACTAGAACTGGCAGGTAAATTTCCTACCCAAAATGAAGTGTTCTCCTTCGATAATTTCGACTTTAGGGTGATACAGCTCGACAAACGCAGGATACAGCGTATCAAGCTTACTATCCATCCCAAGCTAGCCCAGAGCGAAGAATAAATGAAAAGATGGTAGCCCTGGACATTTGATTTTTTGGGGAGGAGCTCAGCGACACTAGCACATTCATCCACTTCCTGCTATCCGCTGCTATACCCTCAGCCCCCTGCCACAAGCCCTATGCTGCTTCGGGTGATATTCGCTCCTATCAGGGCTAATGCTCATCGTCGACTACATCGGTCATCGAAGCCGTCCACCATGACGAATATATTCATCGAAAAATCGATTAAAAATCATCTCCTAAGGGGTAAAACGATTTCACTCAAAATAGACTCGTGTACATGCCGGCAGCCGGATAGTAGCGCTACCCCACAGCACCAGAGGCTAGTATGGCCAGGAGAGCAGGGGCGGCGGACACAGAGCCACCTGCACGACTAGGCCATACAGCCACTGGGGCGAGGAGTAGAAGCGGATAGCCGTGCATGCCCCAACAATAATTTTTTCGCATACACGACACACTAAAGCTTGCTAATAGACGTTAAAAGAAAAAATCGTACTACACGTCTTTACCAGAAGCTCTCCTGCACGGGAAGATTTTGAAACGTAATTTGCAAGCCAATGAAACACCCATATCGTTTTTGTACTATCTTTGAAAAACACATGAAATACGTATTGACATTCCTAACTTTGACACTGCTGACGGTGAGTGTAAAGGCGCAAGAAGCAAGGAGTATAGGCGCTGAATCGCCCATAACTAAAATCGACGAACAGTATCTCTACAAAGTAGATAAAGTAGAGCTAAAAAATAATGGTATCCCTACCATCAATATAGTGAAGCTACAAACCAGCATAGTGAGCAACCCAGTATATGATAAATCACTACAACTTCCCTCCCAATTCGTAGCAGAAATTCGAATCAGTAAAGAGCGAAAAAAAAATATAGCATATGTATTTGTGCCCCAATACATCAAAAATGAACAAGGCGACATAGTACAACTTCTTTCCTACGAATTGCAAATCGAAGAGTCTGCACAGACTTCGCAGAAAACCTCAGGTGCTCGTGTGTATGCTCCCAATTCGGTACTGGCCGCCGGCAATTGGTACAAAATAGCCGTTGCGGCAAGAGGTATTTACAAAGTAGACTACGAATTTGTCAAAACAAAAATGGGTATAGAACTCAACGGCACTCCCTCTTCGGCGATACGACTGTATGGCAATGGCGGACAGCTACTACCCGAAGGCAATGCGATACCTCGTGCCGATGACTTAATAGAAAATGCCATAGCCATGTATGATGGAGGAGATGGCGTGTTCAACCCCGGCGATTACTTCCTGTTTTATGCCAATGGTCCACATAGTATCCTCAAAGATTCTATCAATAAATCGTTCATTCACCAATACAATATCTACTCCGACATCAGCACCTACTTCTTGCAAGTAGATGGTCAAAACGGAAAACGGATTACCAACGAAACGAATCAAGGCACACCTACACATACTGTGGTGGATTACAACTACTTCTACTTTTATGAAAAGGACTCTGCCAATCTGGGTAAGTTTGGCAAAGACTGGTGGGGCGAAGAATTTAGCGACCTACCCGGCCGATTCTTGACACGTACTTTTTCACACACAGTGCCCAATCGAATTTTGTCAGATCCTATCTATATCAAGGCTCGGGTCGGTGCCATATCCGCCTCTGGTGTGAGTACTATGCAAGCCTCTCTCAATGGGCAATCCCTCCAAAGTGTAAGCCTCAATCCGGTAAGGCCAATATTTAGCGACCCGGTATTGGACACACGTGTTATCAATACAAGTACGACCAATAGCAGCAATGCACTTTCATACACCTTACAGTTTACCAAAGGAAGTAACAATGCCAGCGGTTTTCTCGACTATATTGAAATCAATTGTCGGAGAGCACTCGTGGGAAGTGGTAGCTACACCTTTGCCGATTGGAATAGTGTGGGAGCGGGGCAAATCGCTAACTACCGTATAGCACAGGCCAATGCCAATACTCAGGTGTGGGATATCACGAATCCCCTCCAGCCCGTTCGGATCCTAGGAGTTTTGGACAATAATACCTTATCTATTATCCGAGATGCCAGCATACTTAGAGAGTACGTTATCACTGATGGCAGCGAATGGCTGAGTCCGCAGTATATCGAAAAAACACCTAATCAAAACTTGCACAACGCTACAGCCGCTGATCTGATTATCATCGCCCACCCCGATTATGTACAAGAAGCGCAGCGATTAGCTTCGCATCATAATCAAAAACGAAACTTACGATCAGTGGTGGTTACTCCACAGCAAGTTTACAACGAGTTTTCGTCGGGTACTCAAGATGTGACAGCGCTTCGCGACTTTATCAAAATGTATTATGACAAAGCCGGTATAGACAATCTGCCTTCGCATGTTCTCTTTTTTGGAGATGCCTCCTACGATTACAAAAATAGAATCAGCAATAATACCAACTTCGTGCCTACTTATCAAACCAACGAAAGTCTGGACAAAATCAAAGGATATTGTACCGATGATTTCTTTGGATTTCTCGATGATGAAGAAGATATCAATCTGTATGGATTCCCCTATGTGAACACCATCGATATGGGGGTAGGTCGCCTCACCGCCAATTCGATTTCACAAGCCAGCGCCATAGTGAGCAAAATCATCCATTATGATAGCCCTGCCTGCTTTGGCCCCTGGCGCAACAATCTTTCTTTTGCCGCCGATGATGGCGATAATTCTATACATCTGGATGATGCCGAACTCATGGCCGGCTTTGCCCGTGATTCCTTGCCGGTGTACAACAATTACAAATTTTATACCGATGCATTCATCATACAATCCACTCCAGCAGGCCCCAGAGCACCCGATGCCAATAAGGCGCTTGTAGCTCAGTTATTCAATGGTACACTGCTCATGAACTATAATGGCCACGGTGGGCCCAAAGGCTGGTGCGAAGAACGAATCTTCTCTATGGATGATATCAACTTGCTCGACAATTACAATAAACTACCCCTATTTATAACCGCTACCTGCGACTTTGCACCTTTCGATAATCCTGCTATCAACTCCGCCGGCGAAATCCTCTTGGCCAAACCCAACGGTGGTGCTATCGCACTTATGACTACCACGCAACTCGTATTTGCCGATCAGAATCGGGTGATGAATTTTAATTATATGCGATCAGGACTCTCTGCCATGAGCACTGGAAGGTATCCTAGCCTCGGCGATGCCTTCCGACTCTCTAAGAATCTGCGATATGTAAGTAGCATCGAAGAGTGGACCGCATCCAATTTCAGAAAATTTGTGTTGCTTGGCGATCCCGCACTTCCCTTAGCCTTCCCAAAACACAAAGTGTATACGGATAGCATCAATGGCATATCAGTAACCCAAAAATACGACACCCTCAAAGCTCTCAATAAGTACACCATTACGGGGCACGTAGCCGATCAAAATGGCAATCTTCTCAGCAACTTTAATGGTATAGTATACCCTACCATCTTCGATAAACCCAAAAAACTAAGCACCCTTCAAAATATTCCCTCGAGTCCCAAGCGCTCCTACGAACTCCAAAACAATGCGATCTACAAAGGAAAAGCCTCCGTCAAAAATGGCAAATTCACCTTCACCTTTGTGGTACCCAAAGACATTAACTACGTCATAGACCTCGGTAAAATCAGCTACTACACCCACGATGAAGTGGAAGATGGAAATGGCTACGATAATAAAATCTATGTAGGAGGTAGCGGTGATAACCCCATCGACGACAATAAAGGCCCGGATATCAAACCTTATATGAACGACGAAAAATTTGTGAATGGAGGTATCACCACCCCCAATTCGACCCTGCTAATCAAGCTCTTTGATGAAAATGGGATCAACTATACCGGCAATTCTATAGGACACGATATCACGGCTACCCTCGATGGCGACCCACAAAAAACCTATGTACTCAATAACTTTTATGAAGCCGATTTGGATAGCTATCAATCCGGAGTGGTTCGATTTCCCGTCAATAATTTGAGCGAAGGCCCACACTATTTTCTCATCAAAGCCTGGGATGTACTCAACAACTCCTCCGAAGCACGAATCGACTTTGTCGTCGTACCCCGAGACAAAGGCAAACTTGAACACGTTTATAATTACCCCAATCCATTTTCAACAAGAACAGGTTTTATGTTCGAACACAATATGCCCAACCAAAACTTACACGTCACTATCAACGTATACACCGTCACCGGCAAAGTAGTCAAAACAATCAAAACCACAGTCAACACTCCCGGCACCCGAGTCCATAATATCGAATGGGATGGTACCGACCAATATGGCGACAAACTTGCCAATGGAGTCTATATGTACAAACTATCCTTCAAATCAGCTACCGGCCAAAGCGCATCCAAAATACAAAAATTGGTTATTCTACGTTAAAGTATACTCAAATTTCACTATATTCGCACTCTAATTAGAATAATAACGTTAAGCCTATAGAGCAATTCTACTTTACAAAGCATAAGTACAACATGATGTTGAAAAAACTCCAACTTTCCCTAATGGCACTTCTAGCAGTGCCTTCCCTCTCTATTTACGCACAAACCAGCCTCGATGGACGTGAAAATACGTATAACACCATCACTACCGCCGTACCCTTTATGCGTATTAGTCCCGATGCGCGCTCCGGTGCGATGGGTGATGTGGGTATCGCCCTCTCGCCCGACGCCAATGCCCAATTCTGGAATGTATCCAAGTTGGCTATGTCCGAAAAAGAAGCAGGTGCTAGTATTACCTATACACCCTGGCTCAAAGATCTTGTACCGGATATATTTCTAGCCTACCTCTCCGGTTATGTCAAATTTGGCGAAGAAGACAACAAAAATCAAGCAATCAGTGCTAGCTTACGTTATTTCTCTCTCGGAGATATCAACTTCACTGATATGAATGCACAATCTCTTGGTACCGGTAAGCCTCGTGAGTTTGCCTTTGATATTGGTTACTCACGTAAGCTATCTGAAAACCTATCGATGGGTATCAGTGGTAAATTTATCAACTCCAATATTATCAACGGCGCAGCCAATACCGGCGGACAAGCCTTTAAACCCGGCAATGCATTTGCTGTAGATTTTGGCATGTTCTATACCACCCTTATTCGTGCCAATGATGAAACCGGCGAAGAATCAAGGCTAAACCTAGGTTTGGCTCTTACTAATCTCGGTTCCAAAATATCCTATACCAACGATAGAAAAGACTTTATCCCTACCAACTTAGGTATTGGTGCCGCTTATATCTACAGTATCGACGAATTCAACAAACTGACTTTTGCCCTCGATCTCAACAAATTGCTGGTACCCTCTCCTCAGCTCACAACAGATTCTCTAGGTAATATCATACAGACTTATCCTTACAATAAAAGTGTTATGAGTGGCGTATTTGGATCCTTCGGAGATGCACCCGGAGGTATGAGCGAAGAAGCCAAAGAAGTTATGATGAGCTTCGGGGCTGAGTATGCCTACCAAAATCAATTCTTTGCCAGGGCAGGTTACTTCTACGAAAACAAACTAAAAGGTGATCGACGATTCTTGACCATTGGTGCCGGCCTCAAATACAGTTTTATGGGAATCAATTTTGCCTACCTCGTACCCTCTGGTTCAGGTATCAATCGCAACCCACTATCTAACACTCTCCGCTTCTCTCTCCTATTCGACTTCGACGACCTCAGTAAGCTAGTTTACGGTACCGAAGGCAAAAAATCGTCCGGAAGCTCAACTGATAAAAAAGACGACAAAAAAGACGAGCGCAAAGAAAAGAAATAAGAAATCAACATCATACACAACACATCAAAAGCTATCTTCGCATAGCTTTTTTTGTTATCATTCTTCAATAAACAATATGTTCAAAATAGGTTACGGAATCGACTTCCATCAATTAGTAGAAGGCAGAGACTTTTGGTTAGGTGGTATACAGATACCACATCATAAGGGAGCTTTGGGACACTCAGACGCTGATGTTCTCCTACATGCCATCTGCGATGCCATACTAGGCTCAATAGCAGCCGGCGATATAGGTACCCATTTTCCCGACACCGATCAAGCCTATTATAATATCGACAGCAAAATACTACTCCAAAAAAGCGCAGAAATACTCCACCAAAAGGGCTATTACATAGTCAATATCGACAGCACTATTTGCCTCGAACAGCCCAAGATAAAACCTTATGTGCCCCTCATGCAGCAAGCCATAGCCACCTGCCTACATATCGATACCGACTGCATCTCCATCAAAGCCACCACAACCGAAAAAATGGGCTTTGTAGGAAGAGAAGAAGGCATCACTGCCCATGCTACCATTCTTGTAGCCAAGAAGCCTTAGAAAAATAGCAAGTATCTGAGTATTTTATTTTTTTCGGGGCGGCAAACACGCTATCCGCTACAAGTCCTCGTGAGCAAGCCTGTGCTGCCTGGTCGCGGAGCGGGCTCCGTTCCTCCGCCTCTCCACTCCCGGCATCACTAGTCTCGCTCACTGTGGGCTTTTCGCTCCTATCGTTGCCGCAGCCCCTAGAATATTCATGCCTCCAGTCATAGTTGTACCATTGTCCTTTCAAAATATGACCACGAAGTGGATGAAGGAGGGACGGGCGATGAGCTCCCCCTAAAGTAATTTAAAATGTTTGTGTATTTTAACTATAAGTAGAGAGAGCGTTTTGATGGTCTATGAAAAATATAAGGGAACAAATTGTTGATTGTATATCACTTAGATAACTAGTGCGCTTATCTCATGGTGTTTTTATTCGCCTCGTACATCTACGGCATCACGAAGGGCATTGCCTACTATATTGAAGGCCAATACGATGAGCATAATAGCTACACCGGGTATGATAGCCAATAAGGGGCGATTCGTGATAATAAAATTGTAGTTTTCTTTAATCATCAACCCCCACGAAGAAACAGGTGGTTGTACCCCAATACCCAAAAAGCTCAATCCGGCTTCGATCAGTATAGCGGTAGCAAAGTTGCCGGCTGCCAATACCATCGTAGGGCCTACGATATTGGGCAGTATATGTTTGAGGATGATCCGTGTGTGGCTATACCCCATTACTTGTGCTGCCTTGACATAGTCCATCTCTCGTAGGGTAAGCACCTGTCCTCGTATGAGCCTAGCGGTACCGACCCACATGGTAAGACCCACGGCTATGAATATTTGCCAAAAACCTTTGCCCATCACAAAGGTGATAGCAAATACGAGAAGTAATGTGGGTATAGCCCACACTACTTGTATAAGCCATGAGATAGCAAGATCTATAAGGCCGCCAAAGTAGCCGGCCAGTGCACCCAGCAATACTCCAATACTAATAGATAGTAGAACGGCAATGATACCCACCGATAAGCTCACCCTACTCCCCAATAACAAGCGAGAGAGCATATCGCGGCCATAGCGGTCGGTGCCTAACCAATACGTCTTACGGACTACGAGTGCTTCTTTCCAGTTTGCATAGGTGATGTAGTCTTCCGAATAGTGATTTAGTGCTAGATGCAAATCTTCAGAAAGTTCATCATCAATCCATTTTTGGATATGAAGTGAGTCATTTACTCGAGTTACAGAATGAATGGGTATCCAAATCGATACTTGGGTTTTGCCGAAGAGTAGGTAATGAAAAAACGATTGTTTGGGAGCTTCTTGAGAGGTGTGAGGTAGTTTCAGAAAGTCGCACTGAAAGCCTGGAGCTTTGGCTGCTATTTCGAGCACTATCGTATTGGCGTCTTGGCTATCGTCGGGGGAGAGAGGATACGCAAAAAATGAAATCAATAGAATAAAGAATATATACACAAGTGCCCATGGGGCAAGCTTGTTTTTAAAGAAGCGTCGGACAATTGGGGATCTGGTGGATAAGAATGGCATTTGTTTATCTGACTTTTCTGTTTTTCCATGTATAGATACCTACATAACCCAGCATGCCGGAGAGGATGATATAGGGTATGTGTAAGACTTGTAAGAAAGGGAATAGCTTCAATTCTTTTTTGCGATCAAAAAAGTCGAGAACAGGTGATAGTAGTTGCCATTCAATAATCGTTTTGAATAGGAGCAATAGAAAAAGAAATTGTATATCGACCCAATTGAAAAAGGAACTGATGCATAAAAACAAAAATTGAAAATTGAAGAGATACACGAGTAGAAGTACCCATTGAATTCGTTTATCTTTATAATATTTTGCTTTGGAGGCCCATCGTATTCGTTGCCTGAAAAAGTCGCTTATAGTCTGCACGGCTTGAGTGTTCACGATGCTGTGTCTGCATTTGAGATAAAAGGTGGCACCGGGGTAGGCTGTTTCTATCTTTTGCATTAGGAGCATATCATCGCCGCTGGCTATATGATCGATTCCTTCAAAGCCTTTTACTTTGTGAAAAGCAATTTTGCTGTAGGCGAGATTCGCCCCATTGCACATAGATCCACTGCCTGATGATACTACGGCACCTGTGATCCCTTGCATAGTGGCAAAGTCGAGCGACTGAAAGGTTTCAAACCAATTAGAGGATTTTTCGTAAACTACCGGGCCGGCTATCAGTCGTACATTTTTGGTTTCTATGGTATGAGCTAAAGAAAGCAGCCAATAGGGACCTACACTACAGTCGGCATCGATACTGACTATCCAGTCACCGCGGGCATGTGTGATAGCCACTTCTATGGCCTTTTTTTTATAGGCATTCATTTTTTGTACACCTATCTCTTCAGAAAGACGTATGACATGAATATTGGAAAACTGTTGTAGTACTGCTTGGGTATCATCATCAGAATGATCGTCTACTACAATAATTTGGACCAGTTTGCCGGGGTACAGTTGGGCTTGAATATCCTTAATCAATCCGGGTAGATTGTGCGCTTCATTGCGAGCAGGGATGATGATACTGAGAGATGTACTAGGGCTGTAATGAAGAGGGATACTCTCTTCGTGGAGGCGTAGCCATGCAGCTCTATAATAGAGTATCAATGCTGCGTACATCAACATGATGATGAGTATGATGGGGTAATAAATGTACATCGAGCTCAAAGAAACAGTATTTTTTTGAATAAATACTTGAATCAAATGGCATTCGTATCTCCTTATAATCCGAGATAGTACCTAAGGCTAAGAACCGAGAAATGGTATTCAATGCAAGCAAAACGCAACGCATTGTAAACTAGTGGTTGGCGGTGCAGGATAGGATGCCTGTCATTTTTTTTATTTAGGAGCTAATCATAGGAACGTTGTAATTTTACGGACTATGTCGATACCGGTATTGTGGCTTTGCAGTTGGTACCCCAATAGGGAAGATGCGTTTACGGGCGATTTTGTAGAACGGCACGCCAGAGCTGTGTCGGGGTATAGGCCGCTATCGATTTGGCATGTACGATTTAGCACTCAAGCCAACGCAATAGGTGTAGAGAATCTGCAGGACGGGGCAATGGAGGTGGCTATCAGGTATCTGCCAAGCGGTAATATACTCATGCGATATTGGAAGTGGTTTTGGATACATAAGGCGCTATGGGATGAATATATATCTAAGTACGGATTACCTCCTTTGGTGCATGTACATATACCTTTTCCGTCGGGGCTGTTTGCATTGTATCTGAAGCTAAGATATAAGATACCTTATGTGGTGACAGAGCATTATGGAATTTACAACAATGAGGTAGACGATCGATTCAAACGACGCAATATAGGTTTTCGGTGGATCAGCAAAGCGGTATTTGCCTATGCTACTAAAATACTTCCTGTGAGCGACAGATTGGGTAGGGATATACAGCACGATGTCGGCATCGGCCGGTATACACCGGTGCCCAATGTAGTAAATACCAATTTGTACTATTATGATGCGAAGGATAAGGCAGAGGGCTTTCGCTTGGTGCATGTATCGGATGGGAGTAGCAATAAGCAAGTAGAAAAAATCATAGTGAATTTTATGAAATTGTTACAGCAATATCCAACTCTAAGCTTGCATATAGTAGGTATCAGCGATAGTGAGTGGAAGCGATATAGTGTGCATGAAGGTTTATTCAATTCCTCAATTTTTTTCTATGGTATAATTCCCTATCATGAGGTGTCTGACATAGTAAGAAAATCGCATGTAGGCATACTCTACAGCCGATACGAAACACAGTCGTGTGTGCTACTGGAGTACTTGTGTGCGGGCTTGCCGGTGATCGCTCCCGATACGGGGGGCGTGACGGAACTTATAAATAGTAGGAATGGAATACTGGTGAATCCGTACGATGATGCGACGCTATGGTATGCTATGTGTAGCCTGTATGAGCAATATGATAGCTATGACAAGGTGAAGATAAGCGCTGAGGCGCACGCTCGCTATAGCTATGCGGCTGTGGGGCGACAGCTATGTGATATCTACGATACTATGTCGAAGCCGGAGTGATGATAGACGAATCGGACGATGAACTTTAGCCCCGATCGAAGTGGATATCCTCCCAGCTGCAGAGCCTTGTGTGCCGCAGGGTGGGAGATAGGAGCGGAGAGCGGGACGAGTGCTGAAGGGTGCACGTATGATGCGCTCCAAATCCCAAAATATCCCAAATGAAAATATGGAAGTATATTCAACGTATTCGCTCTTCGGCACCTAAGCCAAAGAGGGCAAAGTCGAATCGCACAGGATCGATAGGGTCGAATGTGGACAGTGCTGTGGTGAGGGTCTCGGCCATGCGCCAGTCTGCTTTGTGCTGTGGTATCAGACCCAGCTTGTGCGACACTCTTGCTACATGCACATCCAGTGGGCAAATGAGCGAAGCGGTATCGATACGTTGCCATAATCCAAAATCAACATGTTGCGCATCGTGGCGAACCATCCAGCGAAGGTACATATTGAGTCGTTTGCAAGCTGACTTGCGCATAGGGGTGGCGATGTGCTTGGTAGTACGTGCAGGATGCTCTAGTGAGAAGAAAAGTTTATGAAAATAAATCAGTCGCTCTCTCATATTTGGCTTGTCTATTTGAGGCGGACAAAAAGCAGTTTCGAGACTTGTATGGTGCTGGTAATGCCATTGCAACCATTCTACAAAATAGAGTAGGTCGGTAGCATTGAAGGTGCGATGCTTGAGATGCAAGAGGCGTTTTCGCTCGATAGCTTGATGATGACGGACAAAATCATAAGGAGCTCCATCCATAGCCTCGAGTATCGCAGAGGTGCTGCGAATGATGGAGGTGCGTGTACCCCAAGCAAGGATAGCCGCAAAGAAGCCGGCAATTTCAATATCTTGCTGTTTGGAAAATCGATGAGGAATCGATATAGGATCTTGTGCTATAAAGGAGGCTTGGTTATACTCTCTGTATTTGCGTTCTAGTAAATCATGAAGGTCCATAGGCATAGTAGAATGCAAGATAATGCATGCATTTTATAAGACTAGTAAATGAGTTGTCACTATCATATTATGGTCGCAAATTACATTGAATAATAATTATTAATATGTATAGTATTGGTAGTCAAATATTAAATTAGGTAGTAACTTTATGGCATAGAAATTGCCTTAGAATTACCAAATCAATGCATGATGCGAATCCTATTATTATTTACACTTTTCACTATCAGTGTATGTTCCCTAAGGGCACAAGAAGTA
Organism: Chitinophagaceae bacterium; assembly: GCA_036846185.1. Taxonomy (GTDB): domain Bacteria; phylum Bacteroidota; class Bacteroidia; order Chitinophagales; family Chitinophagaceae; genus OLB11. The sequence continues at coordinate 7,691 of DAIUCL010000009.1, read as the reverse complement.
CATGAGTTATACGAAGATGCGCAAAAATATATTAGTAAAGAAAACTATACCGAGGCCAGTCGTCTGCTTAGTATCGCTTTGCAAGCGGAGCCGGATAATATGCAATTGATACATGCAATGGCAGATGCCTGCTATCACAAGAAAGCTTTTTATGAAGCTATCCCGATGTACGAAAAGCTAGTATTGAAGGATAAAAAAAATCTTATCGTACTTACCCGACTGGCAGAGATGTATAGCATGAGTCCGCAAAAAGGCAAAAGCATACAATATGCCGAAGAGGTACTCAAGCTAAAACCCAATGATGTTCACATCAAAAAACAGCTCGCTCGGGTATACTTTGAATCCAAGCATTTTCCTAAAGCCATAGAGCTCTATAGCAGTGCAGAAAAAGAAATGCCTCAAGACATGGATATCCCCCTGAAGTTAGGCTCCTGCTATACCCAGCTCAATCAATATCGCCAGGCGATGGAAGCCTATGAGCGGGCGCTCAAGCTCGATCCACACAATGCAACCAAACTGTTTATGACAGCCAATGCCTGCTACGATGCCAACTATTACAAACGTGCCAATGAGCTCTATCAGTCAGCAGAGGACAGATCTTATCCATTGTCCAAAAGTTTTTATGACAACTGGGCTATGGCTTGCCTCGAAATGAAAGATATCGATCGCTCACTCTTTTACTACTCCAAAGCGCGCGAGCTTTCACCTTTCGATAAAGATATCAATCTCAGTATGGCCGAGGCCTATAATCGAAAAGGAGATTTTGAAAATGCCCGCAAGCTAATCAATACACTCCTCGACATGAATCCCAACGATGCCGAAGTAATCTATAGCAAAGGCATGACCTATTACAAAGCGGGCAACAAGCAGCAAGCCGAAGTCTATTTCAACCGTGCCTTTGAGCTCGATCCCAGTATGAAATCGCTCCGCTATACTAAAAGTACTTTTTAGACCATTTGTTGTAGACAAATTTTCAGTTGGGCGGCAGACACGCTATCCGCTACAAGTCCTCGTGAGGGTGCCTGTGCTGTCTGGTCGTGGAGCTGGCTCCGTTCCTCCGCCCCTCCACTCCCGTCATCACTAGGCTCCCTCCCTGTGGGCTTTTCACTCCTATCGTTGCCGCAGCTTTCTGCTATCGAAGATAAGTACTGATGTAAGGATAAATTACTACCTATCCTATATTGTCATTCTGTAATAAAATAAATCGTGTCATCAATAGAATCAAAAAAGGTCAAAACAACTCAATTGTTTTGACCTTTTTTGAATGATAATGTAAATGCTACTCAAAAAAGAAGCGCATTTTGGAAGGAAATTAATTCCTATTTTACAAATCGAATAGACTCGCTACCATTGCTGCTCTCCATACGTAAGATATACATGCTGCTACTTAAGTCAGCTACAGGAACACTAAGTGTCTGATTGACTACTTGGCTTAGATTACCTTGTTTCAACACTTGACCTTGCAAAGTTAGGATGGAGTATTGGATATCTTGCGCTTGTTTCAAATCAAACTTTACATGAAGCATATCCATCGTAGGCACAGGGTACAGAGTGATATTCCCATCGATCGTTTGTAAAGACGATACTGTGGCAGGTGTAAAGGATTCATAGTAATAAGTATTGATTGCTGATATAGACCATGTAGAGGTATTGATATCGTAATTGCTCTGAGTATCTTTTATCACTTGATTTGAAGCATTGTAAGTATAATTTTTTCTGAAAGTTGGCTCCCAATTCGAACCATTCCAAAAGTATTGAGTTGATGTATGAGGATAAATAGGAGCATTGTAATCAAAGCTATCTTTATTACTAGGTTCCCAAATATTCATGTTCCAGTAAAAATTCACAACAGATACTACTCTGTTAGCCGCATCATAGATTCTAATGTTTTGGTTAGAATTTTCCCATCCATTATTCCAAGTCTGAGTGGAGATACTTTGAATTTTGCTATTGGCAGTATAGCTAATCACATCTTTGTAGCTTTCCTGCCAAGTGCTAGTCAATGCATCGTAGTCATACGATATAGATTCTGCCACACGACCATTACCATCATAGATAAAGGTATCTTTGCTCACCAAATCCCACATAGCACCATTTTTCTCATAACTCGTAAACTTTATGGCATTATTTTGAGCGTTATAATCAATATCTAAACGAAAAACCTCCGTACCATTTCCGCCAATACTAGAGTCTAACCATTGAGTACGATAGCCGGCAGCATTATAGGTAAAGGATGTTTTGCTATAATAATTTCCCGGGTTAACCTCTCTATATTCATAAGAAGCAATCTTGTGACCGGTAGTAAAGGTAGCTATCCCGGAATCTTGTAATATCATCGACGCTCCTACCTTTGACCAGCGTTTTGATTTATCAAAAAAATCAACATAATCCATTAGCATTTCGCCATTATAACTTAGATCATATTCGTTCAATGTCACACTTGCTGTAGGGTCATAACCATAGTTTGAAAGATATTCATAGCGGCTCGAATCCAACTCCGAAAGACTCATTCCCCACAATGAGGATTCTGCTATGAGGCGAGAACCACTTCTTTTTTTACTGTTGTTGACAGTCTGCAATGGAGTCAGTACAACGGCTTTTTTCAATTTTTTGGTTTCTTCTTGAAAAGTACCTTTTTTCAGTTGATTCTGTTGCGCAGAGATATTCATAGTGCCAATCGACAAAACTGCGGCAAGCGTGAGAGTAAAAAATTTTATCATAATATAATATTTCTGCAAATATACATGATTATAATTTAATGGGTTACAACAGCATTTGTATGCCACGCTGTCACAAAGGAGTGTGTAGTCTACAAGCTATAATATACGAGTATTTTAAGATTACATTAATTGAAAGTAGAGTTGTTGTATTATTAGATTTTTAGTAGTTAATTTGTAATACAAAACCTACAATATGAAATACCTACTACTTTTTATGTTGATGTTTTCTATACATCAACATTCCACAGCACAAATCATTTTCAACGAAGTTCAAGCAGATGCCGGCAACAATGAGTCTGGTGGCGAATGGATAGAACTGAAAAATATCAGCAACATACCCATCGACATGAGTTGTTGGCGTATCAGCAATGGTGGTTCGTACAACCTCAGTATCCCCTCCGGATTGATACTGCAAGCAGGGCAATACCTTTTGATAGGGAATGCTTCTCTAATGTCTTGCGCTAATTGTGACTACAAGTTGCTTCACACACAATTTACATTCAATGCAGATGGCTTTGGTATAGGTAGTGGCAATTATACCAACACCCTCATGCTCAATACAGATGTATTGGCCAATGGCGGATGCTCTTGTATGAGTGGCACAGGTGCGCTCAACAATGGTTCTCTCGCTGGCGACAGACTCGTGATGTATGATGCCAATGGCGCTATCATAGATGCTATAATGTATGCCGGAGGCGACTTTTACGGCACAGCAGCCATCAATGTTAGTTTTGCAGGCACTAGTAGCTGTCCACCATTGGCCGGGCTCAGTATACCTGGCGTAGGCGATGTAGTGTACAATGGTAGAATTATTTGCAACGATTTGAGCTCCTGCAATTCATCTTACGCACGTATACCCGATGGCAACAATGGGGCAAGCATCACTTGGTCACAGACGGGTAATACTTCTTGCACGGGCTGTTCGCTTCCATGCTTATTGCCGGCAAGTGCAGCCTCTACCGATTGGCCTACTCCGGGCTTGCCCAACAATACCACTACTTGGTCGGCCACGCTCAATGGGCAAGCAGTATCCAATACGCAAACCAATATCACCGTATGTGGTGCTACACCAATTACTTTTGTGTATGAAATAGATAATTTTGCTAATGTAGCTCTCTCTGCTACACAATCAAGTGGAAATCTGGGTTCCTATATGCGTATCAACAATGCCTCCCCTATCAATTTTTCATCTGCCGTATTCAATCCACTCACAGGCACTACTACGCTCACTGCTATAGTGACTCCTCCCAATGGCATTACCAATTACGAATTTGTATGGGGCGATGCAAATACACAGTGTGCTGTTTGTCCAGGTTCTAGCTCAACTACTATACCTAACAATTCTAGCAGTCCAGCTAAAGAATGTTATGTGTACAAGAAAGTGACTGTAGAAAGAGAGAATGAATTGACCGGTACACCCTCGGTCAATTGTACTACTACAGGTAGTATAACAATTAGCGGACTTACAGGTACAAACATTCAATACTCTCTGCAGAAACAAAGTAGCGTAGGAGGCCCTTTTGTAACTATCGCAGGTCCCCAGGCAAGCAATTCTTTTTCCGGAATTATTGATGATGATGCCGATCCAGCACTACCCAATTATCAAGTTGCAGTCAACACTGTCAATACCAGCTGTACTAATCCTTCGCCTATCATACAAGCTGTACCATCTTCCTGTATGGGAAATCCACCCTGTGCCAGTTATGTTACTTCCGGTTCGGGTCAGCCTACTTTTATTCCCGCCTCTTCGAGTATAGTCTGTGCTGGTAGCGCCGTACAGTTCGATGTATCAGTCAATGGGGTTTGTGACAATGCGCAGATAGAAGTGCTATACGATTATGATCCGACTTTCGATCCTTATATACAAGGTACCTCTTTAGGTACTAGCAATACCGTAGTAGGTGCCGTACCTCCCTCCATACTTGCCACCGGCAAAGTTTTTATCAATGAGTTTGTACCCAGACCGGGCACCGGCTCTTGTGCAGGTACTCCCAATGGTCAAAATCCTAATAGTGGCGAATGGCTGGAATTGTACAATGCAGGCCCAGGTGCTGTCGATATTGGAGGCTGGGCGGTCAGTGATGGCGACTGGACGGCCACCATACCGACAGGTACTGTCATGCCTCAAGGTTCTTATTATCTGATTGGAGGTGGTGGTACTTTTTGTTCTTCTGGCGTTCTTCCCGATTTGAATATAGAAACCTGCAATTGCACTACCGTTTCTCCTTCTAGCTCTGATATTATGAATCTTACAGATGCAAATGAACAACTCGCTCTTTTCGATTGCAGCGGCAATTTTATTGATGGCGTATTATGGGGTGGAGGTCAAGGCCTGCCCGACAATACCAATAATGTAGCACCTGCCACCGGTTGCGGCAATTATATATCATCCAAAAATGTAGACTTACCCATCGCAACTTCATTTGCAAATACCGGTAGTGCATTCACCACAACAAGCGAAGGGCGTTACCGCACCTCTTCCAATACATGGACTACCTTCAATGCTGGTAGTGGCTCTCCCAAAGCAGCTAATCCGGGAGGCAACTGGGATGGCAACAGCCTAAGCTTCGGTTCTACTTGTCCTCCTCCACCCGTCACAGCCAGTGTCAATGTTCTCCTACCAGATACATGTAGTACTACCAATGCGACTAATATCACCCTCAAAGCAATATACAAACCCGCTCCCTCACTACCTTGCAATGTAAACAATGTCATAGCTACAGCCCATTATACAATACCTTCTTGCACAGAGTTGTTGTTGAGTGGCAGTGCTGAGTATTGTGCACCTGCTACTGCATCGCTCACCGTCACACCCTCTTCTAGCCTGGCAGCATCTTATCAAATCACATTAAGCAATGGTATAGCTATTGCCACTATCTCCAATGCATCGGGAAGCGGTCCATTTACAAGCAATGTCACAGATGCCGGAAACTGGATAATCAGTAATGTAACGACTCCAATAGGAACATGCGCACCCAAGCTCACCGGCGAGGCTGAGATCCTATTCCTCACCGCACCACAAATTAGCAGTGTGCCTCTTACCAATTCATTTTGTTATTTGTATGGATATGATTTATCCATTCTCAACAATCAAATAGTTAGCAACCCACTTTCTAGCTCCTATAATTGGTATACACAAGCTACAGGTGGTAGCCCAATCTCTACTTTTGTCAATCCATCCACTAGTACCACCTATTATGCCGCACCCGTTATCAATGGAAATACCATCGCCTGCGAGGGTGCTCGAGAACCCGTGCTACTTCAAGTCAATAGCTTACCCGCTGTACCCACTCTCACCTGCGATGGTTCCACCGTCACGATTACCGCAGCCACACCTAGCTGTAATCCCTCTCCTTGCAGCAATGGAGTACAATACTCCGCCAATGGTATACAATGGAGCACAGCCACACAATACACCGCCGCTTCACCCGGTTGGAGCGGCTGGGGTCAATCGCCCAATGATGTATTGTACATCCGCAATACGGATGCACCCTCTTGCTTCAATTATGTCACCTACCTAAGCCCCTGTGCGGTACCACTTCCTGTTACCTTATTATCCTTTGAGGTATCTCGAATAGCGGACAACCAAAATGAAATACGCTGGCAAGTAGCTGATCAAGTCAATGTGTCACACTACGAAATAGAACGTAAATCAATGTGGGGCGCTTATCAAAAAATAGCTACAGTTTACCCAAATTCAATATTCCACTATACATGGCAGGATAAAACTGCCCCTTCCGGAAAAAACTACTATAGACTAAAAATAGTAGATATAGATGAACAATATAGCTACAGCGAAGAAAAATATGTGCAAAACAATGTATCTTCGGGCTACGAAGCAGTCTTGTTTCCCAATCCGGTAGATAATGAGTTGAACATAGGTATCCAAGGTGCTTACACACAACTACTACATCTACGGATATGCGATATGACAGGAAGGGTGTTGTATCGACAAACGATAAACCACGAAAAAGGAAGTAAACAACATAATATTCCTATCAATGCATACACCAATGGAAAATACATACTATACATAGAATCAGAGACACAGAAAAATGTATTGCCCTTTGTAAAACAATAATAGAACGAGTGAGAGGCAGCTTTGAGTAACAAAACATACACCAAAAACTCAACATATGCTCTGGCGCACATTCAACGGTAAAGAACTCACGGATCCTATTAAGCAATCCGTAGAAGAAGTCATCATCAAAGAAACTACAGCCGGTAATAGGCTCAAGGTATGTATAGGTACCGACTCTCAAGTCAAAGGCGACACCACCGAGTTTGCCACAGTCATCGTCTTTTTGAGAGAAGGCAAAGGTGGGTTTATGTACATAAGCAACGACCATACCACTATCTCATACTCCATCAAAGAGCGCATGCTCATGGAAGTGGCCAAAAGCATCGAAATTGCCTACGAGCTCTGCGACCTTTTCACTACCTATGATGTAGATATGGAAGTACATGCCGATATCAATACCAATCCACAGTTCAAAAGTAATGAAGCCCTTCGCGAAGCCACAGGCTACATCCTTGGTATGGGTTTTGCCTTCAAGGCCAAGCCGGATGCATTTGCCAGTAGTAGTTGTGCCAATAAAATGGTCAACTGACAAGGTCCATTATTTTTAGGGCGGCAAACACGCTATCCGCTACAAGTCCTCGTGAGCAAGCCTGTGCTGCCTGGTCGCGGAGCGGGCTCCGTTCCTCCGCCTCTCCACTCCCGGCATCACTAGTCTCGCTCACTATGGGCTTTTCGCTCCTATCGTTGCCGCAGCCCCTACAATATACATGCCTCCGGTCCACAATTTACCCTGATTTTGCACCAGGAATCTTAGCGAGTATGCAACATACCCTAAAACCAAATTAGGCAATAGAAAATCTATGATGACTTGAAAACGACTGCACAATCTTGGTTGAATAGCTACTAATAATACCATATCCAAATATTAAATAGTCCAATTTATATCTAAA
>DAIUCL010000008.1:0-34942 GCA_036846185.1 Chitinophagaceae bacterium | reverse complement strand
TCTATATTCTCTATCATTGGGTAACATTTTTTTGGATGATGACGACAAACTGATGGATATTTGTACTACCTACTACATTCCATGAGATATATTTTTCAGCTGCTGGCATTATATCTAATTACAAGTATTATGAGTGTATATTCTAAAGATACTATGTATGTAAAAGATGCTAGTGGTCAGTTGCTATATTTTAGGGTAGTGCAACCTTCGGACACGGTAGTTCGATGTTATGATTATAAAGCTAATGGGAATTTTTGGAGATTAGCATCTTATTCTTCTTTAAATCTTACAATAAAACAAGGGGCCTATTGTGAATTGGATAATGAAGATACCCTTTTGAAGGGGTATTATCATAAGGGGTTTAAAAGTGGCCGTTGGGAGTACTTCGATCAAAAGAAATGTACGCATACGATAGAATATGTAACAATAAATAAAGCTATCATAAAAGTATGGGATATAAAAGAGGGTTCAATAATAGAATCGGGTTACCTCAACAAGGACAGTGTTAAGGATGGTCAGTGGTATCAATTTTTTTCGGGAACTGATACTATTCAATGGTTACAAGTGTTCCGACAGGGAAAAAAAGACAGTATTCATGTCGAATTCTACAGAAACGGAAAGATAAAACGTAAGGAGGAATATGATGTGGGTAAATTGACAAAGGCAACTATGTATAATGAAGAAGGCAAAAAAATTCCTTACTATCCCCCATTTTCCTATCCTGATTGTGGGGAGAATATTCGAAGCTTATTATACCGCAAAGTCAGCTGTTTTGAAACGCTTCAGCGGCAGCAGGACTTAGAGTTGGAGCTTTACATATCCAAAGAAGGGCAACTGAAAAAATGTACCATCAATTCAGAATCACTGAATGAAGCATGTGTACAAAAAATTGTGGAAGTATTGAAAAAGGTGAAAAAATGGACACCAGCCAAATATGAGAATGTACCCGTCAACTACAACTACTTGGTAAAGCTTAGGCAATACAAATGGAGAGATTGAGGAAAAAAGTGTTTAGATAAGTTATATATCCATTCAACTTATATAAGTGATGAAAATCAGACAGGGGCAGCATGGATCTAATGCGCAAAATCAGTATTGAAGTTTTTCATTCGTTCCATAGAGGGGTTGTAATAGCCATATTTTACATGAGGGTATTCTTCCTGAATCATTTGCATCATTTGATGAATACCATATCGATCGCCGGTATCCATCACCCCTATTTTGCCAAGATACCAGTCAGGATCAATATTAAAATTTCGCCATTGTATCATACTCAGATTCGTGTACTCAATTACTTTGCGTAGTGCATCGATTTCTGCTTGGCAATCTGTCATACCCGGAAATACAAAGTAATTGACAGATGCCCATGCATCATAGTCTCTGGCTATTTTAAGACTCTCTATGATATCCTGTAGTCGATAATTATTGGGTCGGTAGTAAGGTGTGTAAATTTCTTCTCGAAAACTATTGGTGCTCACTCGTATGCTATTGAGACCCACTTTCAAGAGTGCTTCTACTGCTTTGGGATTACTACCATTGGTATTGATATTGATACTGCCACGAGAAGTGTGTTTGCGAATTTCCACTATAGAATCGCGTATGGTTTCCCACATTAGCAAGGGCTCTCCTTCGCAGCCTTGTCCAAAGCTAATTATGGGGAAGGGGGCACTTTGCAGATGGGGCACAGTATACTCTACCACCTCTTCGGAGGAGGGTTTGAATTGAAGTCGATCTTGAGGCGAAGTGATTTGTTCCTCTTCCGGCTGAAAAGAAATACAACCTATACAATTGGCATTGCAGGCAGGTGATATCGGTATAGGACATTCCCATCTGCCCATAAAGTAATTGCGTGCAGCAGGGCAATGATAGGTTTTGCAACAATTTTCTGCTAGATGTTTCACTAGTCGATTTGTAGGATAAGCTTTAAGAAATGTATTCAGCCCTTGATTGATTTTATCATCATCAAATCCCTCACATTCCTGACGAATATCAAGCTCCACTCTACAGGCCGGTACATAATACTCTCCATTGTACCAAGCTACTGCCGTATAGCAAAATAATGGTAGTGTGGGTGCCTCCGGTAAGGTTTCATAGGCGGCTAAGTAAAATCCGGTATGTGCGGGTGGGATATAGGCTGCAGTCGCCCAACCTTTTTCGCATAGTCTTATCTCACCGGTTTGTGTGTCCATTCCTATGCCTCTTCGGCCCGGTAGATGATATAAATTCCCACCCGATGGCAAGGGTATCCAATCTTCTATATCTATTTCTACGGCATCCCAACCGCTTCGTCCTAATGTATACAAGGTGGTATCTTCATACATATTACCTTCATCATCGGCATACATAAGATATGGGGAGCTGGTTAGATCGGCACGAGTAATCATGTTACAAAAGTACACTATGCTCTTTTATTAATTCATTTTTGCTATTATATGCTAGGTATAATTGTTCGACTAAACCTATTTCTATAGATTTTCAAGAATGTGCCGGACTTTTTTGATGTTCGTATTCACACTCCTGTATAGCATATGCTACGAACAAGTAGGCTAAGTATACCGAGTATCTTGGCTAAGTGTCGATTACTTATACTTAACTCACTCTGTGGTATTTGCCATACGAAAGGTATTGTCTTATCTTCGTCTCATGGATTTACCTCATTTTTTTGAACCATACGAAGATGCCACTTCACTCGTGCTAAGCAGCAATACCCATCATCACATACACCATGTATTGCGTATGCGTGAAGGCAATGAGGCGCTCATCGTTAATGGAAAGGGCAATAGTGCACATATCAGACTCACCCAAGTAAGCAAAAAAAATTGCGACTACGTACTCCTATCACAACAGCAACACAAGCAGCCCCATGGCAAGCTGCATATTGCAATTTCATTTACAAAAAATCTATCGCGTATCGAATGGTTTTTGGAGAAGGCCTGCGAAATTGGCATTCATGTAATCACTCCCTTGCATACCCATCGCACAGAAAAACTCTTTTTCAAACGGGATCGTTTTGAAAAAATACTACAAACTGCGATGTTGCAATCAAAGCAATTTTATTTGCCCATCTTGCACGACACCACCTCTCTCGAAGAAGTATGCAAGCAAGAGGCAGATGTAAAATGTATTGCCTGGTGTGGCGAAGCGGAGAAAAAACCACTAAATACTGTATTGCAAAAAGATAAAAAAACGATAATTCTCATAGGGCCGGAAGGTGATTTCACACAAGAAGAAGTAACTTTGGCACAACAACAAGGCTATACACCGGTGAGTATGGGAGATACCCGACTTCGCACCGAGACCGCAGGTGTATATGCATGTGTGGCTTATAATACGGCTTTATGAAAAAAATTCTGATTTGTATCGTACTTACATTTGCTGTCGCCAGTCTTACTTATGCTCAAAAAATGAAATTAGGCTTGCTAGTCTATGGCGGTGGTGGCGACTGGTATGCGAATCCTACTGCTCTCAAAAATCTGGCTCGATTTGCCAATCAGCAGCTAGGCACACAGTTTGAGGCAGGGGAGTCGCAAGTGGAAGTAGGAAGTAGAGATTTGTTCAATCACCCCATTGTATTCGCTACAGGTCATGGCCGTATAAGCTTTAGTGATCAAGAAGCACAAAACCTCAGAGTATATCTCGAAGGAGGAGGCTTCCTGCATATTGACGACAATTATGGTATGGATAAGTATATACGTCCGGCCTTCAAAAAAGTTTTTCCGGAGTTAGATTTTGTGGAGCTTCCATTTTCACACCCTATCTACCAACAAAGCTTCACTTTTAGCAATGGACTTCCTAAAATACACGAGCATGATGGCAAACCAGCCCGTGGTTTTGGACTAATTCACAAAGGAAGAGTTGTAGTTTATTACACCATGGAGACCGACCTAAATGATGGCTGGGAAGACCCGGATGTGCACAATGACCCCGAAGAAAAAAGACTATTGGCGTTAAAAATGGGTTGTAATATCATTCAATATGCGTTTATGAAATAAAAGTTGTAATTTTAACATTCCAAAAAAGTATGTAATGAAAAAAATCATCTTTTTATCAACCTTTGCCCTATTCGTACTAGGGGCTTGCAAAAAGCAAACAACCAATACCGGAGATCAAAAAGCAGCTCTCACTATCACCTATAATAATAGCTGCGATGGCAAGCCCGTAGAGTATGGCAAACTGCAATACACCAATGCCGCCGGAAACCTCTACAGTATCACCATGCTCAAATATTATATATCCAATGTGGTACTCGTACATGAAGACAATACCGAACACAAACTTCAAAACTATGATCTAATGGATGCATTCGACCTGGCGAATTTTTCTACCATCGAAGCCAAAGATGTTCCCTACGGAAAGTACACCAAAATGAAATTTTATGTAGGTATCGACAAAGTTCGCAATCATAGCGGTGCGCAAGATGGCGACTTAGATCCCATACACCAGATGATCTGGACCTGGGCTACCGGTTATATTTTTTCTAAGCACGAAGGTACCTTTGTCAATAATATTGGCGACACGGTAGTCATGCAATATCACATGGGTACTAACAATGCACTCGCCGATATCGAAATCCCTATCAACCTCACCGTTGACAAAGCCACCAAAAAAATGAGTATACTCTTCGACCTCAACAAAATGTACAACAGCCCCGTTATTGACTTCAACACCAAGGCTATCCGTCATAGCACCTCTTCCGACGACATACCCTGGATCGCCGATATGGTAGCCAATGCCGCCGATGCCTTTGTCTTCCAAAGCCAGGATTAATTACTACTGTATTTCACAGATGCTATAGATCTAGACGATGAGCTCTAGCCCCGATCGAAATGGATACCGCATCATCACCCTGTCATCTTATGACTACATAGCATCTGATGCGGTAGGAAAGTAGAGCGGGACGTAGTCGCACAAAGTACCTGCGATGAGCTCCAAAAAATCTCCCAACATGATTCCCTCCAAGAGCTTATAAAACGTCAATACACCTCTTTGCAGAATTATTTTTAGGAGCTGTCGTCAGAAGAACTCTGTTCATCTCATTTCCGCCCATGCCGGGGTACGCTATCGCTCCCGTGCTCCGCAAGCTCCGCACCGCCTCGTGCCTCGTCGCCCTCTATGTGCGGCAGCCGCCGAGCCAAGTTCGTTTCATCACCAAATACCCCGTTTTCAATATACCTACACAAAGGCCAAATCGCCAGTTTCGATCAGCACAAATACACTACTCTATATCACTTTTTTGTATATTTACAGAGTGAATCAACGAACTCAATTCGACCAAAATCAAGAATCGCCAGCACAAGAAAACGGCATAGAGATAGATTTGGCATCACTCACCAAGGTCTATTATAGCATTACCGAAGTGGCGAACCTATTCGCTGTCAATGCCTCACTGTTGCGATTTTGGGAAAAAGAATTTCCGGAGCAACTAGCCAACGTAAAAAAAAATAAAAAAGGCGATCGTTTTTACAACAAAAAAGATATTGAAACCCTACAATTACTCTTTCATCTGGTCAAAGTCAAAAAAATGACTTTGGACGGGGCAAGACAATTTCTCAAAGATGATAGCTCAAAAGCAAAAGACGAATTACAGCTTTTAACACAATTACAGCAAGTAAAACAATTCCTACTAGATATAAAAAAGCAATTACACAAAGTATAGACCACGCCAAGGCTTTCATATGGCATGAAAGAGAGTATTGAATCTAATATTTTTTAACTAATTTTGGGGACTCTATCAATTCACAAACGATGAAAAAATTCATTACAAGTTGCCTAATCATGTTGTCAGCATCTACACTCTTATCCGCCCAAGACTTTGTGCGCGAAATAGATCGTGAATCAGGAAGAATATCCCTTCATGGCAAAGTCAGTTTTAAAGATATTGAAAACGAAGCTAGCTATACATGGTTCAAAAAAGGAGTTGCCAATTACAAACCCAATGCCGCTGCCGTCAAAGAATTAGCCGACTTGTGGCCAAATTATCGCTTTGTCGTTTTCGGTGCTACCTGGTGCGACGATTCCAAAGACCTGCTTCCAAAGTTTTACAAAACAGCACAGCAGGCCATGATCGACAAGCACGCCATAGAAATGTACGCCGTGAATAGGGATAAAGAAAGCCTGGAGCTAGAACACCGTTTTTACAACATCAGTCGTGTGCCTACCTTTATCATCATGCATCAACACCGAGAAGTAGGCCGCATCGTAGAGTCTGTATCCGATAGCGTTGAAGAAGAAATTGTGCGTATCCTCCAAAAAGATACCCAATATCTCAAACGAAAAGCCGCAGAGGAGGCCGCTCAATAATCCTATTTACTAATTCGAAGCCATGCCCCATGCATGGTATTACCAAGATTTCTACTATCTTTGCCCTCACTACATGTCACAAAAACCTGTACATACCAGTCTGCTAGCGCTTCGCAAAAACAAGCGTAAAGCGTTTGCGGTACTCGTCGACCCGGACAAGTCACAGCCAAAAGATTTAGTTCACATAGCCGAGCTTTGCAACACAGCCGGAGTAGATTATCTATTTATGGGAGGCAGCCTCATGGTAAGCAATCATCTCGACACCTGCATCCAATCCTTCAAATCACATAGCCATATCCCCGTTATCCTATTTCCCGGCAGTCCTTCTCAGGTAAGCCCATCGGCCGATGCTTTGTTCTACCTATCACTCATTTCCGGTCGCAATCCGGAGTTACTTATCGGCGCACATGTCGTGTCGGCACCAATGGTAAGAGCCAGTGGCCTCGAAATAATCTCTACAGGTTATATGGTAGTCGATGGAGGAGCCGCTACCACCGTATCCTACATGAGTCATAGCTTCCCCATCCCTCACGACAAAGAGGATATAGCCGTATGCACCGCTATGGCAGGTGAAATGCAAGGTAAGCACGTATTATACATGGACGCCGGAAGTGGCGCACGTAACCCTATCACCGAATCCATGATACAAAAAGTAGCGGCCAACACACAGATACCTCTCATCGTAGGTGGAGGTATCACCGATCCCGAAAAAGCCTATCTCAACTGCAAAGCAGGCGCCGACGTCATCGTAGTAGGCAATGCGATCGAAAAAGATCAATCGCTCATAAAAGATATGGCACATGCGATACACCAATGTAAAGTGGAAATATAATTATCCCTTACTATGCCACGACTTCTCGCCATCGATTATGGCAAAAAAAGAACCGGTATCGCAGTCAGCGACCCCCTTCAGCTCATCGCTACAGGCCTTACCACAGTCAATACATCTGAATTGATACCCTTTCTAAAAAAATACATAGCACAAGAACCGGTCGAACTCGTACTTATCGGAATGCCCAAAACCCTTCGTAACGAAGATACACACGCCACACCCCTGGTCGAAAAGTTTATCAAACAGTTTAAGCAGCACTTCCCGCTCATGCCCATTCATACACTCGATGAGCGATTTACATCCAAAATGGCCCTACAAACTATGCTCGATAGCGGACTCCGAAAAAAAGATCGCCAAAATAAAGCCCTCGTCGATGAAATAAGCGCTACCATTCTCCTGCAAGGCTATATGAGCAGCCTCTAATATCCATTATTAACCTTTCATGTGTACAAACTTTAGGGTTCATGATGTAACTTTGCCAACCTAAATTATTACGCATGAACTTTTCAGGAATGGTAGAAGAAATGGGCAAAACAATGTCCCAACTTCAAAAAGGATATGAAACACTACAAAAAATCGATAAAGTAGAAGTCGGTACCACACCCAAAACCCTCGTATGGCAACAAGACAAAGTCAAAATGTACCGCTACGATAGAGAAACCCCCGCCAAATGCAAAATTCCGGTATTGGTTTCTTTCGCCATGATGAATCGACACGATGTACTCGACCTACAGCCCGACCGTTCTCTTATGAAAAAACTCCTCGATGAGGGTCTCGATATCTATATCATGGACTGGGGCTACCCCACCAAAGCCGATCGCTACCTCACCATGGAAGACTATATCGATGGCTACATGAATAGTGCCGTAGATTTTATCCGTAGAGCCCACGGTATCGAAAAAATCAATAAAATGGGTATTTGCCAAGGGGGGACTTTCTCCACAATCTACGCAGCACTCTACCCTCACAAGCTCAATACACTCACCGTATATGTAGCACCCTTCGACTTTACCACCGACAAGTGCATGCTCTACAAATGGACCAAATACATCGATGTAGATACCATGGTCGACTCATTAGGCGTAATACCTGCCGATATGCTCAATGCCGGTTTTGGTATGCTCAAGCCTAGCATGGATATATACAAGTACTTCGGCGTTTTGGATTCATTAGGTGATGAAGCCAAAATTATGAACTTCCTACGTATGGAATATTGGAAAAGCGACTGCCCCGATCTGGCCGGAGAGCTTTATCGCAAATACATCAAAGATCTCTTCCGCGACAATAAACTCATCAAAGGCGAATTCGAACTCGGTGGCCGACGTGTAGACCTCAAAAATATCACCATGCCTTTCCTCAATATCTACGCTACCGAAGACAATATCATCCCCAACGAATCTACCATCGCCATCCAAGACAAAATAGGTTCGAAAGACAAAGAACTCTATGCCTTCCCGGGTGGTCATATTGGCGTATTTGTGGGTGCCCGTTCTCAAAAAGAACTCGGACCCAACGTAGCCAAATGGGTTACAGACCGTAGCAAAAAATAAAAAAAGTAGAAT
The DNA here is from genome assembly GCA_036846185.1 of Chitinophagaceae bacterium. Classification (GTDB taxonomy): domain Bacteria; phylum Bacteroidota; class Bacteroidia; order Chitinophagales; family Chitinophagaceae; genus OLB11. The sequence goes on along the minus strand of DAIUCL010000008.1, from coordinate 26,248 downwards.
CATTCATCACTATCCACAGGCTCCTCATTGGGAGCCTGTTTTTTATGTCGCATATACAGCATATACGCATGCTTGATATACTCCAGATACTCATACTCACTCGCCGTTTTCAAAAAAGTATAAGAGGGTCTGAAGGTCTTCATAAACTCCTTCAGCGCATCGCCTTTCAAATACGTGATACGAGACACTAATCGCTCATTAAACGTAAAGTCAATATACTTCTCCTTTTCCCATTCTTCATACATCTGCTGAAAAGCCCATTCCTCCCTGTTTTTTTTACTCAACATAGCCAGTGGCATACTTCGCATATCCACCTCATGCTGCCTCTCCTTGCTCAATACCACATTATATATCGAGCGGTAGCGCACACTATCTGCCTTAAAATCCAACGGCTTACCTCGGATATCTACTTCTCGTAGCTCACGTGGAGCCTTGTTCATCACCAGATGATAATAAGACGGTTCCTGCTCATTAAGTATCCGAATTCGCAAGGTCTGGTATCCCATCTTCGAAAACTCAATCAATTCGCCCTTCTTCGCACGCACCTGAAACGTACCATCTTCCATCGTCGTCATACCCACCATTGTATAGATATTACGCACATTCACATTATCCACCGCATCACCCGACCCAAAATCCTTTATCTGCCCACGTATCAATGTCTGCGCATTCGAGATGGCAGAAATGCATAGCAGAAAAAAAACAACAAAGTACCTCATCATAACGTGTGAAAATACTTCATAATTCAAATACGAAGCGTTAAAAAATTAGAAAACAAAGAATGCAATTTGGGGCTCTCAACCTACTATCATTATCATCCACTTTCCGTCCCACTCCGGAGTGCCGTGCCGCCTGCTGCGGCACCCACTCGTACCTCGTGGTCCTACGGGCACGGCAGCCCTTCAGCCCATCATCCTAGTTCATCTATCCCAGCGATAAGGCTACCATACACATGATTGTTGAGTACAGCGACCGTATTACTTTTAGGGCCAGTCACAACAAGTTTTTCGGTACATAGGATTTTGAATACTCACTCACAATTGAAGAGAAAAAGAAATCTATTTCACCGTATCCTTCAGTCGCCAACGAATACCCGTATAGATAGATCGGCCCATCGTAGGCCCCCATATCAGAGACGCATCAAAGTAAGTACCGAAAGGATTAGCACCGTCAATGATCATAGTTTGTTGCATATAGTTCAATGCATTTTCAATACCGGCATACCATTCCCAGCCCTTCGAAAAAACTTTATTCACATGAGCGTTCATCGTAATGAAAGAAGGCGACATCGTATCCAATCGCAGGCTCTCAGGGTTTTGTTGCGTAGAGGGTATTCTTCGCCGGCTATTCCATTGTACGGTATAGTCAAACGACCACTTTGAACGCGTCTGATATCCCAGATTCATAAATGCTCTATATGGTGCATTCAAGGCGCGCTGCATCAATTTGTCCTCATAAGTAACCCGTACATCATGCATACGAGCTGCAATACGGATGTCTAGTTTTCGAATAAGTTCATAATCAAATTGTATTTGAGCACTATGCGCAAAAGACGTTTGAGTACTATTATAAAACTTGATAAAGCGAGCCTCCTCCCAGTCCACCACCACCTGATTGAGGAAGTGTGTGTAATAGTAGTCGACACTAATACTGCCAGGGCGATAATTGTAGGTGAATTTATACGTCGCATTCACGCCTGTATTCCACGCATTTTCATTACGCAGTCCATAAGCGCCTTGAGCCAGTTCAGGTCGGATGAGTATCGTACGATTCGTTGCAAACAGCCCCGGATTTTCTGCAAACACGGTAGCCGTTCTATACGCTTTGCCCACACCCAGCCTTATAGCCAAGGACTCTGTAGGAGCATAGCGAAAGTGAAAGCGAGGTGTAAAATAATTACCATAGATGCTATGTCGGTCATATCGAAGACCAGCTACCCCATTGAGCTTGCGAGAGAAGGTATGAGCATATTCGCCATACATACCTACACTGGTTTCTGCATAGTCGAAGTGATCGGTATTGACTACTTCATGGCGGTGGGTATACTGTGTGGTAGCGCCCAGTTTGAGTACTCTATTCGTATTGCCCACAATGGTTTGAAAAATATAATTGGCATAAGCTTGTTGCTCATTGCCGGTATAGGCCTTACGACCAAAAAACATATCTTGCTGATAACTACTATGTGCTAATTGTAGTCCCATGCTTTTCCAGGGTTTGTGGATGAATACTTTACCTAGTTTTGCCCAGGAGTCAATGCGTTGTGAATTGTTTTTGAATCCCCAATTAGCACTCAGAGCGGGATCTTCCGAAAACGAAAAGTGCATAGACCCACCTTGATTATTGAGTTGAGTATATTTCGCTCCTACTTGTAATTCTCTACCTTTTTTGCCAAACCACATCCATCTATTGCCGAGGATAGTGCTATTACCCATCGGCTGATCGATATAGTGATCATGATTTTGGTCTACTCGCAGCCATTGCGATTTTACGTGAGCGAATACATTGGTGTACAGGCCCTCCTTTGGTTCAAATCGAGCATAGCCATTCGCTTCTGTTCTTCCCTGGGTATTTTGATATAGATTAAAAAATAGCTTATCTCCTTCCATGGGTTTGAGCCATTCTACATTGATTTGCCCGGCCAGTCCTTCATAGCCATTTACCACACTGCCTACTCCTTTGCTCAGTTGCATCCCTTCTATCCACTGCCCGGGTGTAAAGCTCAGACCGGTGACGGCAGCTAAGCCTCTCACATCCGGTATATTCTCCCGACTGATGAGGGTATGCGGTCCTGTGAGTCCCAAGAGTTGTATTTGTCGGTAGCCGGTGATCGCATCGGTAAAAGCTACATCTACACTAGGAGTAGTTTCAAAACTTTCGCTCAAGTTGCAGCAAGCCGCTTTGAGTAGTTCTTTGCTGGTAATGCGTTCTGTTTTTTGAATAGAGAGTAAGCTTATTTCTGTACTGAAACGTTTTTGACCTACTTTCACTTCTTTGAGTCGCTGTACGTAGGGGAATACAATTTTGATTTCCTTATCGGGGTCGGTGATGCGAATCGTATCTGTACCTATTTTGTCGTAGTAGACATAAATTTGAGTGGCGGTATCCGGTACGCTCAGGTTGAATTTGCCTTCTTTATCTGAGAATGCAAATCGTTTTTTATCATAGCTGATTTTAGCACCTTGAACTGCTAGTTCTTCCATGCTACCTTTTTTCTCATACACACTGCCTTGAAGTACTACCTTACCTTGTTGCGCAAAGGTGTTCATAGTATAGGAGCATGTAACAAATAAAAGTATTGCGAAAAACAGTTTGTGTTTAATGATCACAAGAGCCTGTTCTGTATGCGCAACATGATGGTAATTGTTTGTATACACTTTCACTGGCTATTCTGCCTGAGCAGTCGTGGCCTGCTTTCAGTATAGAGTTACAGATAGTGTTTTTGGAGGTTTTGTCGCCACGGTAGAGTACGGTGAGTACTTTGGTTTTTTTGTCCCAATTGGCTGTTTTTACCCCTTTGGTATAGGCGGCTTCTTCGATTCGCACTTTGCACATGCTACAGTTTCCGCTTACGTGGATCGTATCTGTGACGATAATGTTATTTTTCTGTGCAAAGACAGATATGGAGATAAATTGTATAAATACTACGAACGTAGTGATGATAAATGATTTCATTTTTCAAATGTTTGTTGTTGTGTTATAAGTAAAAGATATTCTAGGGTACGCATGATTTTTCAGTTTGTAACTGAATATAAATCGGCTAGGCGTACAACAACAAACGTTGGTAAAGGATAAAAAATGGTTCTACCGATGCTCCATTGGGTGGGCGGGGTAATGTAGGCGGATTATCGGATGCACAAAAGAAAGCTGAGAGTGGCGCCTTGGGCGACCAAGGGCTCATTGCAAACAAATCAGGAAAGGATAACAGAAACTGATTGTTTGATTCACTTTTGATATGATCAGTTGTGAGCTTTACGTTTTTAAATTCATCCTTGCAGCAGTCTGAATTTTGGTTTTCACCGTCGCTATCATCATCGCAGCAGCACGATGCTTTGGTGTAAAGCTCTGTCGCGGCCAATTCACCTCCGCAGTAGTGCAAGGATACCACTATTCCTATGGAGGAGATCAGGTATAAGAAAAGGAGTGATATGGCATTAACATGTCTGATGAAACAAATATAGCACGACAATATCAATTATGTGGTATAATAATGTTAAACTCCTTGAATGAAGGCTTGCTTATTATTTTTTGTGTGAGTGACCGGGTTCGTAAATGAGGCGTATGAAACTGCTAATACGCTCATTGCGATTGTTGAATGGGATACCGGTTACGATACCGATGAGTAAGTTGTCGGCGATACCTAGTCGCATTTGTGGTCGGAACACGATATCGGTTTCGTGTTTATGAAACTCTTTATTGACTTCCAGGCCAATAAAGTTTCGGGTACCGGTGATCATGTAATGAAAATTGGTATTGAACTGTAAATAGGTATGGAGGTCATTTTTTTCATTGAAATGTTGTTGGGTAATAGGGCCGGTATAGATAAGGGTATGGATATTTTGTCCCCAGCGCTTGGCGGCGATAAAGAATGGATTATACAGATTGCCCGTCCAGAGAGAGCGTTTGCCATAGTTTCTGAATTCGTTCAATTCGAATTCGTGAAGGTAGCCTGCTGCCAGGCTTAGATTGTGTTTATCGGATACCAGGAAGGTGTATTGAGTAGCACATTTTATACTATTAAGTTTATTGCCGGGTGGGCGGTTGCCATTTTGACCTCGGTAGTAGAAGCTGAAGGGGAGTTCAAATTCTACACCGAGTCGGTCGAGGGGGGCAAATTCATATTCTACGAGCGTGGTGTAGAGGTCATAGCGATTATTGTCGGTGAGGCCCACGCCTACGTTCCATTCTTTTTCGCCTTTACGTGCACCCAGGTCGCGTATTAGGTCGATGAAGAGGGGTTCGGCATGGAGTACTTTTGTTTTGCCGGGTTTGTTTTCAACTTCTGCGATGTATATACTATCGAGTACAACGTTGATGCTGTTATTTTCGGTGCTGTCTTCGATAACTTGTGCGTGGAGTATATGGGTGCTGAATGAAGTCAGAAGAACTAAAAATAAGTATAGGCTGTATTTGGAGAATTTTTTTCGTATCACGTCAGTTTCTTTCTGTTAAAATCCGGTAAGCAAATAAACAGTAATCGGGTAAATTTATCGATTACTTAACGTTAATCTTGTTTTAAAATACCATTTAGTATGATTGATAAGTTGGCGGTATGAAGTTGTATTTTGAAAGATGATAGAAGAAAATGACGATGAGCTTTAGCCCTGATCGCAGCGGCATCCCCTGCATGGAAAGGCCATTGTGTGTGGGGCAGGGATATAGCGTAGAGCAGGACGTAGATCAGCAAGGAGAGTGAGGCGAGCTCCCAAATGGTTTACCATTACATTATGGATATATATTGCGGGTAATGGTGTAGGTTTGCAGCTACGAATGCTTACTCGACTCGACAAATATGTGTTGAAAAATTTTTTGGCAACCTTCTTTTTTTTGTTGCTGGCATTTTCGGCTATTGCGATTGTGATAGATTTTACGGAGAAGATCAATGATTTTGTAAAGAAAAAAGTACCGGTAGGCGAGATTCTATTGTATTTCCGCGATTTTCTGCCTTATATTTTAGCGTTGTTGTTTCCGGTTTTCATTTTTGTGGCGGTTATCTTTTTTACATCACGCTTGGCGAATCGTTCTGAGGTGATAGCAATGCTGTGTAGTGGCATGAGTTTTAAGCGATTTTTACGACCTTATTTTATCGGGGCGGCTATTATATCATTCATTTTACTTATTGCGAATCATTATATCATACCGGTAGCGAACAAGGGACGATTGCGTTTTGAAGAGAAGTACTTGTGGGACAAAGCGTATTCGTACAGCGACAATTTTCATATGCGTATTAGTCCTACGGAGTATATCTACATGCAGAGTTATAATCCGGAGTCCAGACTGGGTTATCGATTCAGTTACGAAAAGATGGAAGGCACATTGATGAAGCAGCAAATCACGGCAGAGAGATGTGAGTACGACTCGATCAATAAATTGTGGAAGCTCTCAGAGGTGGTTGTACATACGAACGATAGCTTGCGTGAATCGATGAAGCGTTATCCGACTTACTCAACGGTATTTAATTTTGCACCGGGCGATATCGTGGAGCGAAGAGAGGGAAAACAAATGATGACCACACCGGTGTTGAATGCGTTTATCAAGCGCGAGTTGGAGAAGGGGAGTGAGAATCTGAATGAGTATTTTATTGAAAAACATCGACGTACGGCAGCTCCTTTTTCGTCATTTGTACTTTCGATTATAGGTGCTTGCATAGCCTCGCGCAAGGTGAGAGGAGGTAGTGGTATACACTTGGCAGTAGGGCTTATGATCAGTGCGGTGTATATATTTCTGATGCAGTTCACGACCATGTTTTCGATGAAAGGTAGTCTGCATCCTATGCTATCGGTATGGATACCGAACATGTTATTTACTATATTGGCCGGGTATATCTACAAAAAATATTCATCCTGACGAGGCAGGATGAATAAAAATAAAAAAGTATGGTAAATAGCTATTACAAGCTGGTAAGGCAAGCTTTGATCGCTTCAAAATCAGGTAGATCGCCGGCCGATTCGAGTACTTCGGCATAGCGTATAGCACCAGCTTGGTCTATGACGAATGCCGAACGTTTGGATACCCCTTTCATATCAAATACAAAGGTCTCGTACAAACTATCATAAGCGGAAGATACTTCTTTGTTGAAGTCGGATAACAGTTCAAAATCCAGATTATGTTCTTTTTTGAAACGATCCAGGGTAAAAAGTGAATCTACAGAAATCGCTATAATCTCAGCGTTTAGCCCTGCATATACCGCCATAGAATCGCGCATGCTGCAAAGCTCATTAGTGCATACACCTGTAAATGCCAATGGAAAAAATAAGAGTACCACATTTTTGCCTTTATAGTCCGACAAAGAAATTTTGTTTTTGTCGGTATTATGAAGGGTGAAATCTGGTGCTTGTTGTCCGATTTGTAAACTCATGTTATTAAATTTTTATCAAAAGTATAGTTATACAGACTATTACCCAAAATATTCACAATGAAAAATTTGATAGCCTATCCATGTAAGATAGTTCGTACCATTGTAGTACAAAATCTTTACAACTTTGACCGAATACATTATTAATCTAGAAACAGTAAACCCCATCGAATTTTTTGGTGTCAACAATAATAAATTTGACATCCTCAAAAAAAAATTTCCCCTTCTAAAAATACTCAGCAGAGGCTCACTCGTAAAGCTCTCCGGACGACCGGAAGATGTAGACGCTGCCAAAGAAAAAATCAGTCTTATCGTGCAGTATCTGGAGCGCAATGGACATTTGTCCGAAAATTATTTTTCGCAAATACTCGGCGACGATGACGGACAAATCGATGAGCGTATCACCGAAGATGCCGGAAATGACATCATCGTATTTGGACAAAATGGAAAAATCATCAAAGCCAAAACACGCAACCAACGATTACTGGTGAGCGCCTCTGAGCAAAACGATATCATCTTCGCTGTAGGCCCGGCCGGTACCGGCAAAACATACACCGCTGTGGCACTGGCTGTGAGAGCTCTCAAAAATAAATCAGTCAAAAAAATTATTCTCACACGCCCCGCAGTCGAAGCCGGCGAAAGTCTGGGATTTCTGCCCGGCGACCTCAAAGAAAAAATCGACCCCTATCTGCGTCCGCTTTACGATGCGCTCGACGATATGCTTCCTCCCGATAAGCTCAATTATTACATGACCAACCGTGTCATCGAAATAGCCCCACTCGCCTATATGCGCGGACGCACCCTCGACAATGCCTATATCATACTCGACGAAGCACAAAACACCACCGAGCTCCAAATCAAAATGTTTCTCACACGGATAGGACCCTCTGCCAAAGCCGTTATCACTGGCGACATGTCTCAGATAGACCTGCCCAAAAATCAACAAAGTGGCCTAGGCAAAGCCATCCGTATTCTCAAAAATATCAATGGAATAGCACATATAGAGCTCGATGGCGAAGACGTAGTGCGCCACCGCCTCGTCAAAGAAATCATCAAAGCTTATGACAGAGCCAACACAGAACAAGAAAAAAAGACTCCCAATAGCTAAAACAAATCATAGTAAGTTTGTGCCATGAAATGTATAGCATCGCTCCGCCATGTATTTGCCCTTTCGATACTCCTGTCCCTGAATGCTTGTAGCTCCAATGAACACGAAAAGATAGCCATCCAATTCATCGAAGCATTCTATACACAGCAGTTCGACGAAGCCAAACGTTTTGCCACTCCCCGCACTGATACCCTAATCGACCAAATCGCCCAATTTATAGCACAAGACACCAGTACCACAAAGCTCCATACCAGCGAGATCGATGCCAAAAAACTTCTACTTCAAACCGAAATCGAGGGCGACACCTGTATCATAACTTACAAAAATCCCCTGCAGCCCGACCAAATAGAACAGCTTCATCTGCTCAAACAGCAAAGTAAATGGCAAGTAGAAATGTCGCTACTCATCCTCTCGCCTCAGCTCTACCAAGAGCTCAGTGAAAATCCTCCACTCATCGAAAACCCATCCGGCGAAGTCGAAGACCCCCGCGATACCATTACCATTCAAGTTCGATAACTATAAGCTCCTAACAAACAATATACACCCAATTATTCGGGCGGCAAACACGCTATCCGTTACAAGTCCTCGCGGCTCAGGCTGCGGGCTATAGTCGCGGCTGTAGCTCCGTGCCTCCGCTCAGCCACTCCTAAGCCCGCTAGCCTTCGCCACTGTGGGCTTTCCACTCCTATCGTTGCCGCAGGCCCACCCACATGCCCACACAGAATCCATTATCAGCTTCAGAACAATTTATCATCTATAACACATAACAAACAAACTGCAAGCAATATCACAAAATACTCCCACAAAATTTGCTACCTTTGTACTTATTTTTTTTAGATGTCCAAGATTACGTTTATCAACAACCCACGCCCATTCAAAAACCTCCTCGATGAGCGAATCGATCAGTACTTTGCCCAAGCAAATATCGCCAAAGGAGGCAATTGGAAACTATACAGTAAAACCATCATCCTGTTTGTCAGCCTCTTCACAGTTTACACCCTCATTATGACCACCGTGCCACCTACATGGATGAGTTTAGCGCTGTGTGGGTTACTAGGATTTATACAAGCCACCATCGGATTCAACGTCATGCACGATGCTGCCCATGGTAGCTATAGCAACAACGACAAACTCAACCGCTTCATCGCCTTCATCGGTGGCGACCTCATGGGAGGTAGTACCTTTATGTGGAAGATCAAACACAACATCCTCCACCATACCTACACCAATATCGATGGATTAGATGATGATATCGCCAAGTATCCTCTCTTCCGACTTAGTCCCCACCAAGGTCGCCTCTGGTTTCATCGATTCCAGCACATTTACTCCATCCCCCTGTACTTCTTTACCACCGTCAACTGGATACTCTTTGACGACTACTGGAAAGTAGCTACCAAAAAAATAAATAACTCCGAAATCAGAACCTTCAAAACCGCCGACCATATCGAATTTTGGTTAGGAAAACTTCTGAATCTCTTCTTATTCCTCATACTACCCCTCATCGTATTTGGCTGGCAAGCCCTCATCGGCTTTTTAGTCATGCATGGCGTATTGGGTATCACCTTAGCACTTGTATTTCAGATGGCACATGCCGTAGAAGAAGCAGAGTTTCCCGCCCCCAACGATCAAAATAAAATGGAAAATGAATGGGCCTTACATCAAGTCAATACAACCGTCAATTTTGCAATGGATAGCAGTATAATATCCTGGCTGGTAGGGGGACTCAACTATCAGGTGGAGCACCATCTCTACCCCAAAATATCACATATCCATTACCCACAAATCAGCAAAATAGTACAGAAAACCTGTCAGGATATGGGAATACAATACCATGCATTCCCCACTTTTGCGCAAGCATTGGTGTCCCATTTTACCTACCTCAAAGTGGTAGGCAGCCGATAAACACTTCATATCCACCCTCAAGAGTATCCGCAGTAGTCAGTAAATCTGCATCTGTCATAGTTCGTGCTCACTCTATTTCTATACTGCATCCTTCAGGTACAGTATACCACCAAATTCCGGAACTTAGATTATATATTCTTTCACAATCGTATTTGGTCATTCTACTGTAACTTGCGTTCTATATGACGCACTACGATTTACTGATTAGCCGCCTCGATGCGTTTATTCGTAAATATTATACCAATAAGCTGATACGAGGAGTACTTCTCTTCGGTACAGCTCTTCTTGCATACATCCTGCTGATAAGTATAGGTGAATATTATTTATATTTTCCCTCTTCCGTACGCTATGCCATCATTGCTGTACTTTTCTTAGTCGGAGGTTTTGCGCTCATTGCCCTTATCATACTTCCACTCCTACAGACCTTACGACTAGGCAAAACCATCAGTCACGAGCAAGCAGCAAAGATTATAGGCTCACATTTCCCTGATGTAGAAGACAAATTGCTCAATGTATTGCAACTTAAAGACCAGCACCACAGCTCCATCAGTCAAGCATTGATAGAGGCTAGTATAGAACAAAAAACCCAAGAATTAAGTCCCATACCATTTCAAGGAGCAATCGATTTTAAGCGAAATAAAAAATACTTGCCCTATCTCCTTCCTTTACTACTACTGTTTATTTTCATAGTGTATGCGGCACCCAATATTTTCACCGAATCCAGTGTTCGCTTATTATCACCTTCCAGAGCTTTTGCTCCAAAAGCACCTTTTGAATTTAAGCTCAATGCATCTACTTATACAGTGCCCCAATATGAAGACTGTACCATACAGCTTACCCTCGATGGCCGTTCGCTCCCCGACCAGGTATTTGTCATATACAATGGTCAGGAAGTCGCCATACAAAAAAAATCAACTACACAATATGAGTTTACCTTCAGTAAATTGAGTAGCGATATTGATTTTCATCTGCGAGCAGCTGGCTTTGATAGCGAAAGCTATACCATCAAAGTACTAAAAAAGCCAATAATCAAATCCTTCAAAATCAAAGCCGATTATCCGGACTACACCGGTCGTAAAGATGAAGTACTTGATAATATAGGCGATATCGTAGCACCACAAGGTACCATACTCACCTGGACATTCTCTACAGAACATACCGATGACATAAAGCTCCTACTAGGAAGCACCGGAGTGCAAAATTTACAAAAAAAAGGGGCTGATTTTACTACATCCTACCGATTCATGCGCGACACGACCTATAGTATCGTCACTTCCAACAAAGCCATTACCTCGCGCGACACCCTCCACTATCAAGTATCGATTATTCCCGATCAGGCCCCCTCTATCAATGTACAGCAGTACAATGATTCACTCACCTCCGACTTTGTTCTCTTTGTGGGTGATGCCGGTGATGACTATGGCTTACGTAGTGTATCACTTCACTATAATATCCAAAAATCAAATACAGAAGGCAAAGGCGCTACTACAAGACAAGGTCAATTGCCTATACAAATTCAGGCTGGAACCTATTCCCAATTCAACTACATGCTCGACCTCGAAACACTCAAATTGCAATCAGGCGAACAATTGACCTATTTCTTCTCTGCTTGTGACAACGATGCGGTCAATGGCAGCAAGTGTACCCGTAGTGTTCAATTCAACTATGAAAAACCAGGGGGTAAAAAACTCGACTCGCTCATCGAAAAAACACAAGAACAAGTCAACAAAGACCTCCAAAACGCCAGTAAGCAAAATGATAAAATAGATAAAGAAATCAAAGCAATGCAGGAAAAACTGCTGCAAAAAAATGAACTGGACTGGCAAGATAAAAAATCGGTACAAGAAATGATGGAGCGAAACGAAAACCTCCAAAAACAAATTGAGCAAATCAAAAAGAAATTTGAGCAAAACAACAAGCAAAGTCAAGACAAAGAATACTCCGACGACTTGAAAGAAAAACAAGAGAATATGGAAAAACTACTGGATGAATTAAAAAACAACCAGTTGGCTGAGCGCATGAAAAAAATGGAAGACTTGATGAAAATGCTCAATAAAGATCAACTCTTTCAACAACTCAAACAGCTCGAACAAGATAATGAACTAATGGAAAAAGATCTGGATAGAGTAGTAGAAATGATGAAGCAACTAGAGCGTGATATGCGCCTCGAAGATGCAGCCAAAAAAGCAGATGAATTAGCCAAAAAACAAGATCAACTCAACAAACAAACTGAGGCCAAACTGAAATCACCGGAGGAGCTTAAAAAAGAACAGGATAATCTCAACAAGGAAATGGAGGAATTGAAAAAAGAAATCAAGGACATCGAAAAAGTGAATGAGCAGATGGAAAATAAAATGGATATGTCCGCCATCAATAAAGAAGCGGATAATGCCGATCAAAAAATGAAAAACAGCAGCAGTGAGCTTAGTAAAAGTAATAATAGCAATGCCTCCAAATCGCAAAAGAATGCAAAAGAAAGCCTCGAAAAACTCGCACAGCAAATGAATGAAGCCGCTTCGGGTGGCGGAGCCGATCAAACAGAAATAGATATAAAAGCAGTACGACAATTATTGCAAAATCTTATTCGTATGTCCTTTACCCAAGAGGACTTGATTGCCACCGTGAAGTCAACTTCAATAGCAGACCCGGCATACGTAAAACAGGTTCAGACTCAACAAAAATTGCGTACAGATGCCAAAATGATAGCTGATAGCCTTTTTGCTTTAAGCAAACGGTTACCCAAATTATCCTCTATCGTAAATAAGGAAATTGATGGTATCAAACGGAATATGAGCAGTGCAATCACATCGCTCGAGCAGCGCATGGTACCTCAGGCTACTGTCAATCAGCAGTATGTAATGACCGGAGCCAATAATCTGGCGCTTATACTGAATGAGATGCTACAGCAACTTCTCGAACAACAAGCTCAGCAGCAAAATCAACAAAACTCGCAAAGCGGATCTTGCAATAAACCGGGTAGCAAACCGTCCAAAAAATCGGGTAAAGGAAAAGGTATGGGTATGCAACTAGGGGATATCATCTCTCAGCAACAAAAACTGGGGGATGCCATGCAGCAGCTCATGGATAAAATGGCCCAAAAACAAGGACAGGAGAAACAAGGACAAAAACCGGGTGATAAACCCGGCGATAAACCCGGTGATGGAAAACAAGCGAAAGAAGGTGGACAAAAACCCGGCGACAAACCGGGAGGTAAACAAGATGGTGGAGGAGAAGAAGGAGGGGGAGAGAGTGAGCAGATGGCTCGCATCGCTTCTCAGCAAGCCGCTCTTCGCAAACAACTCAATGATATACAAAATCAATTGCGTAAAGAGGGAAAAAGTAATCCTAATCTGACGAAAATACAGCAAGATATGGATCGCAATGAAACGGATATAGTCAACAAGCGTATCACACAAGACATACTGCGACGCCAATCAGAAATTCTTACTCGCCTGATGGAAACCAAAGAAGCACTAAGAGAGCAAGAACAAGGTCAGGAACGAGAGTCGAATAGTGGCAAAGATTTGCCCAGAGAAATACCTCAACAACTCAAGGATATCTTGAAAAATAAACAAAGTGCGATCGATTATTACAAAACGGTACCCGCAGAGCTCAAGCCGCATTACAAACAACTCGTAGAGCAGTATTATGAATATATCAAATAATAGGATGTTTATACTTTAGTCTCCTCCATGGAATCCGTCCTTACCAACCATGGGATAATATACCTTCTTTCTTTCTGAACGAAATTCGCACTGAACTAAATCGTCGTCTGTTTGACCGAGTTATTATTGCTTTTGCGACATTTTATTGGTAAGTTTGTACAGAATAATTATTAATTATGTTATATGCTCATGGTTCAAATAGTTACCTATAAACTCATCACATGATGAAAAATTTCATACTACTATTAGTTTTCTTCTTATTGAGTAAGTTTATAATGGCTCAGTCCTATGTACCTTTTCAATTTGGTAATACCCGATGGATGTATAATGATATAAATATGTTCAGAACCAAAAGCTATTGCTATTTTTCAATGGATACCACAGGATATTACCACAATGGAAATAAATTTTGGAAAATAGAATATGTTCAAGCGCCTACTTATTCGCCAAGCAATTCCGGGTATTATCTATTCGATGATACTGTTCAACGTAAGGTATTTATTATAGACACTTCTACCAATCAAGAATATCTATTGTACGATTTTTCAGCAAATGTAGGTGATACAATAAATTCAATTTACAATGCAGGAAGTTTAGACACCGTTGTAGTCGACTCCATTGATTATATCTCAATAAATACTATACTTAGAAAACACATCTATGTTCATCCAAAAGGTATTGTCAACTTGCCAAGCACATGGATAGAAGGTATAGGGGCTACCTATGAATTGTTTTTACCAAGCAGACATTTACCAACTTCTTTCTATGTGCTAATGTGCCATGAGCATAATTCCTTTATAAACTATGGTACGAACCTAGGGTGCTCAAATTTTCTTACAAGTATCAAACATGATACTATTATAGATAATCATATTACAATTTCATTTAATCCAGAAAACAATTCAATACATATTGAAAATCCAAATGCACTGTCCTATACTTTTTACCTCTATGGCTTATCCGGAAAAGTAATCGAACAATATGTTAGTGATAGAACGACAGATACTTTTCTTATAGGGCATATTACAGATCTTATAGTACTTTATAATATAATTGTAAAAGGTAAAATAAATCAGAAGGGGAAAATAGTAAAGCGTTAAACCGTATTCTTACATATTCTTAGCATGTGCAATGTAAAAATCTTTATAATACACATGCTTCATAAACTATTAAGTGGAATTGACAAATAACAGGACTTGCTTCAAGTCTTTTATTTGAAAGTACGTATTGCAGGGGCGAAACACCAAGCAAGGGAAGAATAAAAGACCCATCGCTTCACCGATCTGTACAAAAATTAGCTTTGGCTCTACGTTTGTGTCAAGACAAAAGTGGAAAAAGCGCCCTCACAGAGGAAGTAAACTAATAGACCATGCCTCACAAAAAAGATACAAACTAATCTCTCCATCGCCCATAAGAAGCAGCCGAATGAGAGAATAGCACCACGAGAGGAAAGATTATCGTAAGAAAAATACTCAAGTCACCGGTGGAGGAGTATTACCAAAAAATCAAGTCATAGAAAAAAAGACAGTTTCTATACCTATTCTAAAAATCAATACTATATTTGCAGTAACCAAATCCTTGTTACAACAACAAGCACCTAAAGAAAAATGATGCATATAGAAGAACGCGTAGAAGAGAAGAAAAGAACGGAAGGAGCAGTCTATTGGTTTGCATTATATACCATGCCCAGAACAGAAAAAAGAGTCAAAGAGCGACTAGATGCCCGTGGTTGGCATACGTTTTTGCCCTTGATACCATCAGTGCGCACCTGGAGTGATCGAAAAAAGAAAGTGAGCATTCCGCTTATACCCGGATTTATCTTTGTAGAATGTACTGAAGAGGAAGTTTTTGATGCTTTGTTGGTTGAGGGAGTCTTGAATGTTATTCGCTATATGAAACGCCCGGCAAAGGTAAGATCCTATGAAATCAACAATATTCGCATCCTTTTGCAAGAACCCTCGTATATGAATCTGCTCGATGAGTCGGACAAGATACTGATAGGCGAAGGCGACTGGGTAGAAGTAGTGAGAGGACCTTTTGTAGGGGTGCAGGGTCGCTGTGTGCGCTCACAGGGCAAGTGTAGGTTGGTGGTAGAGATCAAGGCATTGGGTAGTATGATAGAAGTCAATGTTCCACTGAGTTTTGTGGAGCTGATACATAGAAAAGCCAAGTGCGAAATCGCCATGGCGGTATAGAATTGGGAAGAGCCAGTCTTCCTCGCTCAAACCCCATCTGATGGGTGTTTGCTGCAAAAAAAATTGTATTGTCACCACATCGGAGATGTGACTGACCTCGGCGAAGCCATGTAAAAAAGCCTTCAAAATCAAAGAGCTACACCATTCTACACAAGTCTGTAGGATGAATATAGCAGGCAAATTAGGATACAAACACTTGATTCTTGGTCTTTTCATTTGAAAAGCTTAAAGATTAATAATCCTAATTTCACATCATTTAAGTCAATTATTTGAAAATCAATGCTTACTTTTGCTGCAATGTCAGAATTGCAACTTTAAGACATCACTATAAAAAACCATTAATTCAACATTATGAAACGAATTTTACTTTTATTGGCCGTCGCTAGCTTGGGTAGCAACAACATTTATGCTCAGCGCAATATGGCCAACAGTGGCACCGACATAGGTATCGCTACCGGTTATTCATCTTATTTGGGTGATTTATTGCCACAGACTTACACGATTGCTCTTCCAGGCTGGGCTAATGGGATTTTTGTTCGTCAGAATATCAACGACCGTTTTGCCGTCAGAGCCTTCACCAATATCTGCCGTGTGAATGGTAGTGATTATAAGAAAAACGGTGGCGATCTTTCGCGCTATCGTCGTAATCTGAGCATGCGTACCGACATCGTAGAAGTGGGGGTACAAGGAGAAATCAGTTTGTTTCGATTTGATAAGCTGAATCCTTTCAATAGTGAAGGCTTGAGTTATTCTTCCTGGACTCCCTATATCTATGGAGGATTCAATATGTTTCATTTCAATCCCAAAGCACTCTATGGCACGGAGTGGGTAGCTTTGCAGCCTCTCACTACCGAGGGTACGGCCTATAGCCGTATGTCTTTTGCCATACCTTTTGGTCTGGGTGTAAAGTATCAGGTACACGAGCGCATGACCTTGGCGCTTGAATTTGGGTTTCGCAAAACCTTCACCGATTACTTAGATGATGTAAGTGGAAACTACCCGGACAGAGCGGCATTGCTCGATTCGAAAGGACAAACGGCCGTAGATCTCTCCTACAGAGGAGATGAGACACCGAGCAATCCTCGTGCTGAGTTTCCTTCGGGCAAACGTCGTGGTAACCCGAATGATAAGGATTGGTATACGGTAACGCAAATCAGTTACTCGTATCGACTGTCAAACATAAAAAAATAAACATCGCTGACACCCTGCATCGAAATATACGAAAAGCAGTAAACAACAGTGCGGCAGTGATAGTAACGGAAAGCCCGCAAGCGCGAAGGCTAGTGATGCCGGGAGCGGAGGGGCGTAGGAACGAAGCCACTAACGCGAACAGGCAGCGCAGCCTAAGCGATGAGGACTTGTAGTGGATAGCACGGTTGCCGCCCCAAAAAAATAAAAAAAAATTTTCATAACATAAAAACAATTAAAATGAAAAAACTCCTACTAACAATGACCGCTATCGGATTCGTAACACTCACGAATGCGCAAGGTAGCAACACAAGCTCTAATGAATTGGGTATCCAAACCGGTTTCAGCACTTATTTGGGCGATCTGATCAAATCTAATGTGACTTATAGCCAAGCCGGATGGGCCAACGGGATTTATTATCGTCACAATTTTGGCAGCAGAGTGGCAGTGAAAGGTTTTGCCAATCTGGCTCGTGTGTGGGCTAGCGATCACAGAGATCAAACGGATATCTATCGCTATCGTCGTAACTTGAGTTTTCGCAACGATATCGTAGAAGTAGGAGCGCAAGCCGAAATCAATTTGTTTCGCTTGGGAACCTTCCATGCCAATAATCAGTCGGACAAAAAATACAGCATGTTCAGCCCTTATGTATTTGCCGGTATCAATTTTTTCAGACATAATCCTAAGGCCTTATACAAAGCCGACTGGGTGGCGCTTCAGCCTCTTTTGACCGAAGGGGTGAAATATAGCCTCAATCAGTTTGCGGTACCATTCGGGCTTGGTTTCAAACTGCAGCCTAATGCTCGAATCGCGTTGGCGCTTGAGTTTGGTGCTCGTCTTACCTTCACCGATTATATCGATGACGTAAGTGGTACCTACCCAGACTTGGCCGCGCTCAATACTACGGGTGGCGACTTGGCCACACAAATGTCTTACCGTGGCGACAAACGCAATAGCAAGCCTAACTATACCTGGCCCAAAGCCGGTACTAAGCGTGGCAACTCTAGCGACAATGACTGGTACACCGTGACTCAGTTTAGCTTGGGTTATCGCCTGGGAAAATAAATTGAGCTTAAAAATAGTCACATACGTAACCTGCTATCAAAATAATCATCGAAACAAATTCGCTGTATAAAACAAACCAAACATCTACGTACGTATGAAGAAACTATTTACATTGACTTGCGCACTACTGAGCGTAGGTGCCTTATGGGCAACTGATATCGATCCGGATAAGTCCTACGACAAGGACAAGAAATCGGTACCCATGAAGTGGAACAAAAAAAATACTGAATGGGGTATCACCGGCGGTATGATGACTTACTTGGGTGATTTGCCTTCTCCCAAGCTATTTGCTTCGGGCTCTAAAGTATTTGGCGGTATAATGATGCGCAATCATATTCACAGCAATGTGGCCATCCGTGCCTTTGCTAATATCGGTAGTGTAATGGGCGACGATGCTCTGTCGGATGATTTAAGTCTGAAATACCGTAACCTGCACTTTCGCTCCAATATCTGGGAAGTGGGTGCGGCGGCAGAATACGTATTGAATATCACCAAGAAAAAAGACGGTGATTCCAAAACGTTTTACAAACTGGCTCCCTTTGCGATGCTGGGAGTGAATCTGTTCCACTTCAATCCACAGGCGCAGTACAAGGGGCAGTGGATCGACCTCAAGCCACTCAATACCGAAGGTCAAAGTATAGCGAATGTCAATGCACGCAGTTACAAACGTACACAAGTGGGTGTGCCTCTGGGTGTGGGTCTGAAATATCAGATGAGCAGCAAGGTGAATATCGCTTTGGAATTATCGTATCGCAAAACCTTCACCGATTATATCGATGATGTGAGCACCGCCTATCCGGATATGCAAGAACTATTTGCTGCAGAAGGGCAAACGGCAGTGGATATGTCATTCAGAGGTAATCTGGTACCCGGACGTGAAAATCGTAAATCGACTCCTGGCGCACGCCGTGGCAATTCGGATAATAATGACTGGTTGATGATGACGAGTATCAGCTTGCGTATGAAACTGGGTAAAGAAAAGGAAAAGAAATAAAAAAATTGATGGGCGGCCGGGCACGCTATCCGTTGCAAGTCCGTCTGGCGAAGCTAGTGCTACGAGTCGTGGCTGTAGCTCCGTCACCTCCGCCCAGCCACTCCCCGCATCACTACGCATCGCCAGTACGTGCTTTCCACTGCTATCGTTGCCGCTGGGGATGAAATGAAGTGACGGAAGCATAACAATATTAATCGTGAAAAACAATACCTATATCATTGCTGAAATCGCGCAAGCGCATGAAGGCAGTTTGGGAATAGCTCATAGTTATATAGATGCATTGGCAACTACGGGTGTGGATGCTGTCAAATTTCAAACCCATATTGCTGCTGCAGAGAGTAGTGAGCTAGAGCAATTCAGAGTCAATTTCAGCTACGAAGACAAAACGAGATATGATTACTGGCGACGGATGGAGTTTACGCCGGAGCAATGGCAAGGATTAAAAATACATTGCGAAGAAAAGGGGATGGAATTTATTTCATCTCCTTTTTCGATTGCAGCAGTAGAACTGTTGGAGTCATTAGATGTAAAAAAATATAAAATTGGTTCAGGAGAAATAGCCAATTGGCTCATGTTGGATAAAATAAGCAAAACCGGAAAACAGATTATTCTTTCTTCCGGAATGAGCGATTGGCAAGAACTAGATGAGACGGTTCGGTTTATTAAGCCAGTAGAAGGACAACTGAGTATTATGCAATGTACTACAGCTTATCCTACTCAGCCTGAGCAATGGGGTTTGACAATGATACCGGCATTAAAAGAACGTTATAAAGTGCCTGTAGGTTTTTCGGATCATTCAGCTACCATCACCAGTGCTATAGCAGCTGTGGCTATGGGAGCAGAACTATTGGAATTTCATGTGGTATTTCATCCAGAAATGTTTGGCCCGGACACTAAAGCGTCCTTGACCATAGAACAAACCAAGCAATTGGTAGAATCAGTGAGAATGTTAGATAGGAGTTTACAAGTAACGTATACCAAAGAAGAGGTAGCGTCCTATCAACATTTACGAGTTATGTTTGGAAAATCATTGACGACCAAAAGGGAGGTATTTGCAGGAGAAACGGTTGTTATTGATGATTTGGAATCGACCAAACCGGGAGAGAAAGGAATTGCTGCCAAAGACTTTGAAAAAATAATAGGAAAACACTGGAAGCAAGATTTGCCTCCTCGACATTTTATACAACCTGAACATATAGCGTGAGTCAAAAAAGAAAAATTGCCGTCGTTGTCACGGCTCGTCCCAGTTATAGCAGAGTCAAAACCGCTCTGCAAGCCATCAAAGATCATCCGGGTTTGGAATTGCAATTGATTATTGCAGCCTCTGCATTACTGGATCGCTACGGTAGTGCTGTGAATTACATCGAAAAAGATGGATTCGACATTACAGCCAAAGTTTTTAATGTGCTGGAAGGTGAAAATCTAACGGCGGCAGCCAAAACAACGGGAATAGGCATATTAGAATTATCAACCGTATTTGATAATCTCAGACCGGATATAGTAGTTACTATTGCCGATCGTTTTGAAACGATGGCCACCGCTATTGCGGCTTCTTATATGAATATTCCTTTGGCACACATACAAGGTGGTGAAGTGACTGGTAATATAGACGAAAAAGTTCGCCATGCGATCACTAAGCTTTCCGATTATCATTTTGTGGCTTCAGGGGATGCTCAGCAACGAGTGATTCGATTAGGTGAAAATCCGGATATGGTTTTCAATACAGGTTGTCCGAGTATAGACTTGGCTAAGGAGGTGCTTCATCAGCCCAATATGGATTTCAACTTATTTGAAAAATATGGAGGATCAGGAAAGAAATTAGATTTAAGTAGTGGATATTTAGTGGTGATGCAACATCCTGTCACTACTGAATACGATCATTCTCGACAGCATATTGAAATCACCTTGCAGGCTATCCATGAATTGAACAAACCGGTTCTATGGTTTTGGCCTAATGTGGATGCAGGCGCAGATGGAACTTCAAAAGGAATAAGAGTATTTAGAGAAACGACGGATAGTTCCAACTTTCATTTTTTCAAAAATATGGAACCGCAGGATTTTTTACGCTTGCTAAAGAACTCGCAATGTTTGATTGGTAATTCTAGTGTAGGAATAAGAGAATGTGCCTTTTTGGGTGTGCCGGTTGTCAATATCGGCAGTAGACAATCAGGAAGAGCAAGAGGGAAAAACGTAATAGATGTAGAGTATGATAAAGCTGAAATAAAAGAGGCGATCCAAAAACAAGTACAACTAGGACATTATTCAGTTGATTCAATATACGGTGATGGATTGGCAGGAGAAAAGATAGCCGCATTACTTGAAAAATTACCATTGCAGTTTGATAAAAAATTAATGTATTAAATGTTAGAGGTTTCCTACGATACCGTTAGCTATGTTAGGTTGCTATCTTCTTCTGTAAGTCGTGATGTGACCAACTCATTGAAAGAAAACTTCGATTACATATTTATTGTAAGTTACGACGAACTAATTGATGATGACTCATTTGAACTACTCAATAAAAATGCTTGCTTGTTTGATGCAAGTCAATCTGAAGATGAATTGGTTCAGAAATTTAATGCGACCGGACGAAATGAATATAGAAGAACTTACAGAACCGAAGGATTAGAATTCCATATTGGTATTACAGACATTGATACGTATTATAGTTTTTATACTGCCTGTGAGAAGGCAAGAGCATGGTATCCTGTGCCCAAAGTAGAGTTGCAAAGTTGCTTAATATTTACTGCATCATATAATGGAGAGTTTATATCAGGTATGTCATGTTATACGGGCAAGGATACGATAAGAGTCAGTAGAATCTATTCGAACAAAAGGATTAATACAAACCCCCAAATCACAGGTACTATGTATGGAGGAGCAGCGAAAAGATTAGTCATAGAAATCTGTAAGTATGCCAAAAATCATGGATTTAAATGGGTAGATTTAGGTGGGGTTGATTTGTCGTCAAATGAAAAATCCGGCATATCCGAATTTAAAAAATCCTTAGGTGGTCATATTATTCCGGTTAAGATAGGAAGATATATGACACCTACATTCTTACAAAAACAAAAAGAATACTTGGAAAAAGGAATCGATATAACCTAATGCAGCTATGATACAACTCCTCGGACATAATGAAATAGTAGTAAATCTTAGTAAGACATTACGAGAAAATGCTATTCCATTTAAGGTGTATAGCAACAAGGATATGCCTGAAATAGGAGAAGAATATACTAAAGTGGAAACACTAGCTGATTTGAAGGTTAAGCTATTGCCATACGCTAACGCAACACTAATTCTTTCTGCCGGTGCTCCTTGGATATTCCATACGGAGTTTTTAGCGTCTTTTGATCCCATTGGCATCTTTAATCTGCATGGTACCCCTTTGCCACACGACAGAGGAGGAACAATAGTGTCCTGGTTGATACTGAATAAAAAAAGAATTGGTAATGCAATCATTCACAAAATAGTGAAAGAGCCGGATGCAGGACCTATACTGATGAGTAGAGAATTTATATACCCTATTCACTGTCAGCTACCTGCGGATTACTTAAAGGAATACAATAGGCAGCAAGAAATAACAGCTACAGATTTATGTCTCCAATGGAGGAAGGGAGAAGTGGATTTGCGAAATGTGTCGCATCAACCTCATTATTTAGCTACTTATTGGCCGAGATTACAGGCCACATTAAATGCCTGGATAGATTGGAGTTGGGCAGGAGAGGATATTGCATTATTCATAAGGGCTTTTGACGAACCCTATGCAGGAGCTAAAACGCTTTGGCGAGGTAAAACGCTTCATATCAAGAGTGCCTTTTTTCAGACAGATAACAATTTTCATCCTTTTCAATGGGGTTTGGTTTACCGGTACAGCCAGCTGGGAGATTCTGCTTACTATGCTATAGCAGTACAAGGTGGTAGCTTGTATATAGAAGTATGTGTCGATGAAAATGCGCTGTCCATGATGGGACGTATCAAAGAAGGAGACCGTTTTTATACTACGGATGATCAATTGACTTCAGCTAAGCGAAGAACAATAAAAACAAAAAATGGTTTTGCTTCGCAAGAAGAGTTTTTATGAAATTATTGATTGTAAATTTTCATTACTACAGTGACCAACAGTTCCAAAGTGGGATATATCCGGTAACGCCGGCGTTTTTTGCCAAACAAATAGATATCCTTTCTCAACATTATTCCTTTATAAGTCAGGTTCAACTTGCACAGTATATTGAGAATAAAGAATATCCTGATGGGAATTATTGTTTACTAACCTTTGATGACGGATTGAAACAACAAATGGATGCATTTAGGTACTTAGTCCAACAAAATATACCGGCAGTATTTTATGTGCCGGTAAAACCATTGATCGAAAAAAAAGTCTTGGAAGTACATAAATTGCATCTGGTACGTGCCAAAATAGACGACAAGAAATTATTGGACATGCTCACATCTAATACCAATTATCAGTATGATGTAGAGGATGCCACTAAGGCTAAAGAACAATATAAATATGATGATGATTTGGCAAGAGAAGTAAAATACCAATTAAACTTCAAATTGAATCCATCAGATAAAGAACTCTTTATCTCCAATGCCTTTCAAGAAATATATCCCGATGAAGCAGCATTTTCAGATACATTTTACATGAGTGAACAGGATATAATAGAGATTGCAACGTGGGATATGTTGGGATCCCATGGGTATGCTCATATACCACTGGCACAAGCTGAAAATCCGTACGATGATATTCATCAATCTATACATTACTTGTCTGAATTGACCGGGCAAGCGATTAAGTCATTTTCGTATCCTTATGGAAGCAAAGCAGCCGTAAACGAGGCGGTTGCTGCTCATTTGGAAAATTCAAGTATTCGATTTGCACTCACCATGTGGCGAGGTACGAATGATTTTACGCAAGCAATAAATCCTTTTTTATTGCAAAGGGTCGATACGAACGATGCACCGGGAGGTAAAAACTACTCCAATATTAGTCTATAAATGATCAGAGTCTTAATTGCAGAAACTAGAGACTTCAGTAAAGAAGCAGTGAATGCACTAGAGCAATTTGCGCAAGTCGATTTAAAGGATATAGGCTCTGATGAATTGGAGGATGCCTTGAATCTATATGATGTATTTTGGTTTAGACTGGGTTTTCGACTCTCAGCAGACTTGATACTAGGTGCAAAGAAATGTCAATATATCATTTGCCCTGCCACAGGTCTAGATCATATCGATATAGAGGCTTGTCAGCAAAAAGGAATCAATGTAATCAGCTTAAAAGGAGAAACAGAGTTTCTCAAAAAAGTAAGAGCCACAGCCGAATTGACATTAGGCTTGACTATCGCCTTACTTCGACATATTCCGCAGGCTATTCAGCATACCAAATCAGGTGGCTGGTGTAGATCGCCGTATAAAGGTCTTGAGATTTATGAAAAGAATATTGGTATATTAGGGTATGGGCGATTAGGGCAAATCATGGCAACTTACTATCAAGCTATGGGTGCCAATATATACTTATACGACATAAAACCAATTCAGTCAACATCTTTTCAGGTATTGGGTAGTATGGATGAATTATTTCAATGTTGCGATATCGTATCAGTGCATGTCAACTTGACCACAGAAAATAAACATCTTATTACCAGCACCCAATTTAATATGATGAAGAAAGGGAGCTATTTCGTCAATACATCGCGCGGACAATTGGTAAAAAGTGCAGATTTAATACAGTCAATTGAAAATGGACAACTTGCAGGAGCAGCAGTAGATGTGATTGAAATGGAATATAATGTGGCACAGGATGAATTATTGAAATGGGCAGCAAACGATAATCGCTTACTGATTACTCCTCATATTGGTGGTAATACCTATGAGTCTTTTTCAAAAACAGAATTATTTATGGTAGAAAAATTAAAATCATTTGTAGTGTGAACAAGGTGCTAGCTATCATACCCGCAAGAGAAGGCTCTAAACGAGTGCCTCAGAAAAACTTCAGACCTTTTGCAGATACTACACTGGTGGATATAGCCATTCAGCATGCTCTGGGAAGTGAGTGTATTGCTAAAATAGTATTGAGCAGCGATAGCGATCAAGTACTTGAACTAGCTAAAAAGTATGAGAACGTATTGCCACTAAAAAGACCTTTGGCTATATCCGATGATCTGTCACCTGCTATCGACTATGTAAGGCATGCTTTACAGACTTGTGAATCAAGTGAAATGTCTTTTGATATGATAGTCATCCTACAACCTAGTTCTCCTTTGCGAAGCGCAGTGGATATCGATGCATGTATACGATTATTATCAAAGCATCCCGAGGCCGATTCATGTGTCAGTGTGGTCAAGGTAGATCATATGATTCATCCTGTTAAGCTAAAAAAACTGAATGATATACGCTTAGAGCCTTATTTTGAGGAGGAAGCCGGTCGTTTTGCCTCTCAAGATTTACCCGATGTCTATGTGAGAAATTGTGCGGTATATGCTACATGGAGAAAAGATCTGGAAACCAAACCCGATGTGATTGGAAAAGTAAGCTTGGCTCATGTGATGCCCGATTATACCTCAGTAGATATCAACTCTATGTTGGATTTTGAATTCGCAGAGTATATATATAAAAAAAATAAACAATGAAAATAGCAATTGTAGGAATAGGTCCACATGGTAAACGCTTGTTGACTGCAGCATCAAAATTTACAACGAAGGACAAGGTGGCAGTGGTAGACTTAAACACTGCCGCTTTAGAAAATATCGATATCGTACACAAGTATGAAAACTATGAGGAAATGTTGAAGGATTTTCTTCCTAATGTTGTTGTTATTGCAACGAATGGACCTTCTCATTTTGCCTTAGCTAAAACAGCTATTCTGCATGAGGTTAAAAAAATATTGATTACCAAACCTTTGACTTGCACATTACAAGACGCTGTAGAACTTAGAAACTTAGCCGAATCCTACCAAGTAAAAATAGCGGTAGATCACGGTCTTAGGTATGATGATTCATACAATTGGATTTTATCTCACATCAAACAAAATAGTTGGGGACAATTATTATATGTCAATAT
>DAIUCL010000007.1:0-35759 GCA_036846185.1 Chitinophagaceae bacterium | reverse complement strand
ATCATTGTGTTTCGAAAATTGAAACAAAGCTATATGAGAAAAGCATTTTACAGCATTATTGCATTAGTTGCATTTGTATTTGCCGCTACAGGATCTTTTGCACAAGGCGACAACCAAGACATGATACGAGTGTATCGTTGGTTAAACACCGTCGATAATAACTACGTAACTCTTGCAGAAGGTGAAATACAAGAAGGTCAGCTATTGCAATGGAAATACAAAGAAAAAACATTTTTATTCTATGCCTACAAAACACCCGGCCCTGACCGCGTGGCTGTATACCGCTGGACAAACCCTGTAACCAAAGATCAAGCTTCTATAGCTGAAGACGAATTCACAGATAGTGATATGCAACAAAAAGGTTATACCCTCAAATCTCTTCAGTATTATGCTCCTATTCGTCGTGCCGAAAATCATGTGGCCATATATAACTGGTACAGAGTTCGCACTAAAGACTGGGTTACTATCCCTGAATTTGCCGATACTGACAAATATTGGGATAAAGGCTACCGTAAAAAGTCATTTCAATACTACGGCGTACTTCGTAACGAATACGAACGCTAGTTTCCATACTAACAGAATAATTAATACCCGCTTTTTTGGCGGGTATTTTCATACATGCTGACATTTAATATCAGCAATTCTAGTATATTTGCTTGCTGTGTGACTATTTGTCACAAAAGCGATTTGAGCACAAAAATTGCATAACAACATCACCTTCAAAAGGGTAATTTAATAAAAAACACAATGTTTAATTTTCTAAGCAAACTAATGGGCGGGAGTAAGTCCGAAAAAGATGTAAAAAAAATACGCCCCATAATAGAACAGGTAAATCAGTTCTTTCAACAATATCAAAGTCTTTCTAACGATCAACTAAGAGCCAAATCGGACGAATTTCGCCAACGGATTCAAACCCATGTGGCTACCATAAAAGATAGTATTCAAGCCAAAAAAACAGAAGCAGAGACCACTGCTGATATTCATGTCCAAAGTGAATTGTACAAGGAAGTAGACCAATTAGTAAAAGAAAAGGATAAACAGCTCGAAGAAGTCCTCTTGCAAATATTACCTGAAGCTTTCGCCGTGGTCAAAGAAGCCTCACGAAGATTCAAAGAAAATACCTCCTTGCGAAGCAAAGCAACAGAATTAGATAAACAGTTAGCCCTGACAAAATCCTACATTACCATCGAAGGAGATGAGGCTGTCTTTGCTAACTCCTGGAACGCAGCCGGTAGTGTAGTGACCTGGAATATGGTTCACTACGATGTACAATTGATAGGGGGCTATAATCTTCACGAAGGTAAAATATCCGAAATGGCTACCGGTGAAGGTAAAACACTTGTGTCCACTCTACCCGCCTACCTCAATGGACTCACAGGCGAAGGGGTGCACATTGTAACGGTCAATGATTACCTTGCCAAGCGTGATAGCGAATGGAATGGTACGCTCTTCGAATGGCTCGGTCTGCGAGTAGACTGTATCGATAAGCATCAGCCAAACTCCGACGCTCGTCGCAATGCTTATCTTGCCGATATTACCTATGGTACCAACAATGAGTTTGGCTTTGATTACCTCCGCGACAATATGGTGCATAGTCCCGAAGAAATGGTACAACGTAAATTGCATTTTGCTATGGTCGATGAGGTGGATAGTGTTTTGATCGATGATGCCCGAACACCGCTTATTATCTCCGGACCCGTACCCAAGGGTGATGATCAAGAGTTTCATGTTCTTAAACCCTTCATAGAACGACTAGTAGAAGTACAACGAAAAGTAGTCAACAACTTCCTCATAGAAGCTAAAAAACAAATAACAGAAGGCAACGATGATAAAGAAGGCGGCGGACTCGCATTGCTCCGAGCACATAGAGGTTTGCCCAAAAACAAATCCACAATCAAATATCTAAGTGAGGTGGGTATTAAACAGGTTTTACAAAAAACAGAAAATTACTACCTCGCTGATCAGCAAAAAAATATGCCCAAAGTAGATAGCGAACTCTACTTTACTATCGACGAAAAACAAAATCAGGTCGACCTTACCCAAAAAGGAATTCAATTCCTCACCGGTAATGCCCAAGATCCAAATTTCTTTGTGATGCCCGACCTCAGCACAGGTATCGCTCAAATCGATAACTCTAGCCACAGCCCCGAAGAAAAAGTAAAACTCAAAGATGCTTTCCTACAAGAATATTCGGTGAAAGCAGATCGTATACATACCATACAACAATTGCTCAAAGCGTATACCCTCTTCGAAAAAGATGATGAGTATGTAGTAATGGATGGTAAAGTAAAAATAGTAGACGAACAAACAGGTCGTATACTCGAAGGTCGCCGCTACAGCGATGGCTTGCATCAAGCGATTGAAGCAAAAGAAAATGTAGACGTGGAAGCCGCTACACAAACCTTTGCAACGATCACCCTGCAAAACTACTTTCGTATGTACCATAAGCTGGCCGGTATGACAGGTACAGCAGAAACTGAAGCCGGTGAACTATGGCAAATCTACAAATTGGAGGTCACTACCATTCCTACCAATGTACCCGTAATCCGTAAGGATGAACAGGATTTAGTGTACAAAACTAAACGCGAAAAATATAAAGCCGTGATCGATGAGGTAAAACGTCTCAAAGAAGCCGGTAGAGCTATACTCGTAGGCACTACCTCGGTGGAGGTTTCTGAACTATTGGGTAAAATGCTCACTTTCGAAAAAATACCGCACAACGTACTCAATGCCAAGCAACATGCTCGTGAAGCTCAGATAGTTGCCGAAGCCGGTATGCAAGGTGCCGTCACAATCGCTACCAATATGGCCGGTAGGGGTACCGATATCAAGCTCTCTGCCGAGGTGAAAGCCGCCGGTGGATTAGCTATCATAGGTACCGAACGTCATGAAAGTCGCCGTGTCGATAGGCAGCTTCGAGGTCGGGCAGGCCGCCAGGGCGATCCGGGCAGCTCCCAGTTCTTTGTATCGCTCGAAGATGACCTCATGCGACTCTTCGGTAGCGAAAAGTTGAGCTCATGGATGGACAAACTCGGTCACAAGGATGGAGACGTCATCCAGCATAGCATGATCACCAAATCCATAGAACGCGCGCAGAAAAAAGTAGAAGAAAATAACTTCGGTATCCGAAAACGTCTCCTCGAATATGATGATGTCATGAACGCTCAGCGTGAAGTCATCTATACTCGTCGCAAAAATGCCTTGTTTGGCGAACGACTTGCCGTGGATCTCGATAATGCCTTCTTCGATAGCTGCTCACTCATCGCTTCTCAGTTTGATGGTCATCGAAATTACGAACAGTTTAAGCTCGAAGTGCTTAGAGACCTCGCATTCGAACCTCAAATCGAAGAATCCGAATTCCTTAAAATCGATACCAACTCACTCGCGGATAAACTGTATGTACAACTACGAAATCATTACAAACAGAAAACAGACTTCCTACGTGAACACACCCTGCCAGTGCTCAAAAATGTATTGGAACAAAATGGTCCGCAAATCAAAAATATTGCCGTGCCCTTTACCGATGGTATCAAAGGTTTACAAATCGTAGCCGATTTGAGAAAAGCCGTAGAAACCGAATCGCAAGAGCTGATCGCTGCGCTCGAACGCCAAATCACACTCGCTCTCATCGACGAATCGTGGAAAAACCATCTTCGTCAAATGGACGAACTCAAGCAAAGTGTACAGCTGGCGAGTTACGAACAAAAAGATCCCTTGTTGATATACAAATTCGAGGCGTTCAACCTCTTCAAAGAAATGATCGGCCTCACCAATAAACATATTGTCTCCTTCTTGATGCGATGCGGTATACCCATGCAGCAAGAGCAAGAAATCATCGAAGCCGAAGAAGTGAAAACCGACATGAGTACCATGAGAGCCAACAAAGAAGAAATCGACGAAATCGGTGATGACTACGCCGCCAACGAAAAAGATTACTACAACCCCTCAGAAGCTAAGGTAGATCCCATACGACGTCTCGAACCCAAAATAGGACGCAACGACCCTTGCCCCTGTGGTAGTGGTAAGAAGTTTAAACAGTGCCATGGCCGATAGGGCAGATGGGCTTCGCTCCGCTACACCCTATCAACGAAAACAATGAATCGTCTCTGATTTATTAGCGCGAAGCTTGTACCTTTATGCCAGCTCATGATACAGCATCTCTTACAGCAGAAGTCTACAAAGCTATTCATCATACTAGCCGGTCTTTTTATTACCCATGCACTCATCGCAGAGTTTATTGGTGGTAAGATATTTTCGCTCGAGCATACACTGGGGCTCACCCCACATTACTTCACCCTCTTCGGCGAATCCAACCTGTCTTTCGATCTCACTGCCGGTGTACTACTATGGCCTATTGTCTTTATCATGACCGACGTCGTCAATGAATACTTCGGCCCACAAGGAGTACGATTTCTCTCAATACTTACCGTAGCACTTATATTACTTGCCTTTGTCGCCGCTTATATCGCTATACACCTTACCCCCGCATCGTGGTGGCCAGCCGTCAATGCCGATAAAGGAATACCCGATATGCAGCTAGCCTATGCACAGATATTCGGGCAAGGTATGTGGATCATTGCCGGCTCCGTATGCGCTTTTATGGTAGGCCAGCTTATCGATGTGAGCGTGTTTCACAAAATCAAAAAAATTACCGGTGAGCAAAAAATTTGGCTTCGTGCCACGGGTTCCACACTTATTTCGCAACTGATTGATAGTGTTGTTGTCATCTTCATCGCCTTCAAAATCGGGCAAGGATGGAGCCTCCCCAAAGTACTCGCCATCGCTTGTGTAGGATATATGTACAAGTTTGTAGTAGCACTGCTATCCACACCCCTTATCTATCTGGCTCACAAGCTTATCGATGCCTATCTCGGTAGCCAGCTCGCACACAGCATGAAGCAGCAAGCAATGGGAGATGACCCCGCATCTTCAGTATGATATAATGCAAATACACTAATTCGGAGCTCATCACTCGTACACTTTTCATCTACGTCGTGCCATCCGCTTGTATCTCTCTCTTCGCAAGCTGCGAGAGAGGATACCACTACTGTCACGGCTAGTGCTCATCGGCTATCACAGCCATCGGCGGTCTTGCGATTCATGCTCTCTTTTTCAAAATGAAATTGTATGCTCAATACAAATTCATAACAGCATTACAAACTTGGACTATAATCCTCCTGCCGTATGATTATTCATAGTATGACAGGCACATACTCTCACATTATAAAGTGACTACTCGCTCACAACAGTACTATCCGATACCCTCGCACAGAGGCGATGCTCCCGGCGATGCAGCCCAAACGGAGCGTCGCAAGCCCGATGAATATTGAATCTGCCGATCACCCCCAAAAAGTAAACTAGTGGTCACAAAAAACACCCATGCAAGTCTTGAAATCCATACAAAAAATACCATATATCGTATTCGTTTTCATTCCCTATATGATGCTACGGAAAAATACCAAAAGGAATATTTATGATGTACTTTTGCACACACACACAAAGTAAAATGTATGAAACTAGTATCGCACGATATCCACGGCAATGAATACTTGGCTATTCTATTGCAAGACAAATTATACAATGTCGTAGACGCTGATGTGCTATTGCCTCGCACAATGTCCGATTTACTTGCCAATTGGGACGAAACTATTGACAAACTTAGAGAGCTGGAAGTAAAAATTCAAAAAGGGCAGGTGCTCGAAAATCAATACACCTTCTACCATGAAGCCAAAATATTGGCTCCTGTGCCTCACCCTACCAGCTGTAGAGATGGCTACGCTTTTCGTCAGCATGTGGCAGCAGCCCGTCGCAATCGTAAGGTCGATATGATCGCTGAGTTCGATCAGTATCCCATCTTCTACTTTACCAATCATAATGCCGTGCAAGGACCCGGTGATATATATTGTATGCCCGATCATTTCAATAAGCTCGACTTCGAATTGGAAGTGGCCATCGTGGTGAGCAAGAAAGGACGAAATATCCGTGCCGAACAGGCCGATGAGTATATCGGAGGCTACATGATCATGAACGATATGAGCGCTCGTACCCTGCAAATGGAGGAGATGCTACTCAACCTGGGGCCTGCCAAAGGAAAAGATTTCTCTACCGTGATAGGGCCTATGCTCGTCACGCCCGATGAGCTGCAAGCCTTCAAAGTGCCTGCCAAAGAAGGCCACGTAGGTGATAGCTACAACCTCACGATGACGTGTAGAGTGAATGGCATAGAAGTGAGCCGCGGAAGTGTCGCTGATATGGACTGGACCTTTGCTGAAATCTTGGAGCGCTGTGCCTATGGGGTAGACATCCTGCCCGGCGATGTGATAGGAAGTGGTACGGTAGGCACCGGATGCTTTTTGGAGCTCAATGGTACCGGCCTGCTCCACGACCCCAACTATAAAGTACAGTGGCTGCAAGAGGGCGATGTAGTAGAAATGGAAATCGAGGGGCTGGGATTACTCTCTAATACCATCCGCAAAGTAGAAACGGATTTTTCCTTATTGAAATTGAAAAAGTCAGTATAAAAAAATACATAGAAGTGGGTAGCAATACCCACTTTTTTTTATAGATAGGCGCAGATGATACCACCCATGAGTGTAAGGCAAAGAATAAAGTAGCCGGCATTGATGGCCAAATAAGAAAATGATTTGCGCTCATACAAGGCATTGAAACCAATAGCCGGTACACCCAAAAATAAGCCGGTAATAAAGCCATGCAAGGCACCATGCTTGAAGGTGCGAAAACGGGAGCCATATTGATCAAAATAGTCTTTGATATACGCATTGAGCGGCGAGGCTGGATCGGCCAATGCCGGATCGCCCTCAAATGTCGATAAGAAGCCCATCTGATGTATGGTAATGGGCGATAATACAAAGGCCATCATGAGTGAGAAAAAAATAGAAATACCAAAAATGAGTGCCTTGTTGGCTCCTTTGGCTTTCTCTTCAGTCATGCCGCTGGCACGCATCCAGGCACTACCCAGTACGCGTGGGTTGTACCAAATCATGCCCACAGCCATAGGTACCAGTGCGGCTACTAATACGATATACCAATTGAATTGTATCATATGAATGAATGAATAAAGTGAATGAAATGTATTTGATTTAGCTCACAAAGTACACATTGTATCGTGTAAATCAAAAAAAATGAAACTATTTTTGACACATGCAAGAATCCACCGTCATCGTAGCCACCCTTGGCAATCGCTCCTACAAAATGAAAGTTATACCCGCACAAGAAGCCTCGGTGCGAGCCGCACTGGATGCGATTAAAGATACGACTGCTTCGCTTCGCAAGCAGTTTCCGGGTCGCGATGAGCAGGATTATCTGGCGATGACACTCATCGATTTTGTGTCCAATGCGAAGGAGATGCCTTCCTCGCTTCCGAGTAGCTCCTCACCATTACTCGACGAATTACAACACATCAATAAACTACTTGATCTATGACCAACAGCGCCATCGCCGACTTCTTTTCACTACTGGCAAAGCTCGCCGACATCCATGGAGAGAACAGCTTTAAAATAAAATCATATAGCAATGCGGCCTTTCAAATAGACCGTATGGAACAATCCCTTGCCGATATGGATCGCAATGCCATAGCCTCTCAAAAAGGCATAGGCGATAGCATCGCAGCCAAAATAATAGAACTCCTGGATACGGGTACAATGGCCTCTCTTGACCAACTCATACAACAGACCCCTCCGGGTATACTAGAGCTGATGCACATCAAAGGAATAGGCCCCAAAAAGATAGCTACCATTTGGAGAGAACTGGCTATCGAATCGCCGGGCGAGCTGCTCTATGCCTGTCACGAAAATAGACTGGTTCACTACAAAGGCTTTGGTGCCAAAACGCAAGAGTCTATCAAGCAAGCACTCGAATACTATATGGCAAATCAGCATTATTTTTTGTATGCTGCCTTGGCGCCTTATGCTCCATTGATACTCATGCAGTTGCAATTGGCTATGCCCGGTATAGCCATTTACTTGTCGGGCGATATAGCGATGCAGCAAGATACGATTACTCATATCGATCTAGTAGCAGCTAGCCATACGATACCGGTTTTTCCCTCATGCCTTTCACTAGTGAAGCAAGAGCAGGATGTGTTGCATCTGCTGTATGAAGAGAAGGTGCCGGTGCTACTGCATCTACATGGGGAGCAAGCATTATCTGCTCATCTAAAACTCAGTTCCTCCAATACCTTTTTAGAAACTCTTACGGCATACAATGCCTCATGGATGGATAAAGCAAAGAGTCTACAGGAAGAAGCTCACTTATTTGAATCGCTCGATTTGCCCTTTATACCAGCCTATCTGAGGCATCATAGTCTGGAGGAAGCCATGCATAAATTGCCGCATGTGATACAAGTAGGAGATATACGCGGGGTCATTCATAATCACAGTACCTGGAGCGATGGCGCTCACTCCATAGCCGATATGGCTCAAGCTTGTATCGACAGAGGATATGAATATCTTGTCATGAGCGATCACTCCGTAAGCTCTTTTTATGCCAATGGACTTTCGGTAGAGCGTATCAGAGCGCAGCACCTAGAGATTGATAAGCTCAATGCAAACTACGACCGTTTCCGAATATTCAAAAGTATCGAATGTGATATACTAGGTGATGGCCGACTTGATTATGAGGTAGATGTCCTCTCTAGCTTTGATTTGGTCATTGCATCCATTCATCAAAACTTATCTATGACAGAAGAAAAGGCCATGCAACGACTCACAGCTGCCATTCGCAATCCGTATACCTCCATACTTGGGCATCCTAGTGGTCGACTCTTGCTCAGTCGTAAACCCTATCCTGTAGATTATACGGCACTCATAGCACTATGCAAAGAGCATGATGTAGTTATTGAAATCAATGCGAATCCTCGACGTCTCGATCTCGACTGGCAATACCTCGACGTGGCAGTGAATCAAGGGGTATTACTATCCATCAATCCTGACGCCCATCATACCGATGGTATTCGAGATATTGACTACGGCGTATGGAGTGCACAGAAAGCGGGTTTGCGAGCAGTGGATAATCTTAGCTCTTTTAGTTTAGTCAAATTTCAAGAGTTTTTGCATCGTCAACATCAAAAAAGAAAATCGAATTCTTAATTTTTTTTGGAGCTCATCATCATCACTCGCTTCATCTACTTCTCGCTATCCGTTGCACCCGCATCTCAAGTCTATTGCTCATAGCATGTATACGTTCATGCGGGTTTCACTGCTATCGAGGCTAACTTTCATCGTCTTTTATTCTATGTAGCGCAAGGAGTAAATTCGGGACTGAAACACAGGTATCGCAATCGAAAAAAACTGACAAAGGAAGTTCATAAACAAGTATCAAAATAGAAATTTGTGTGAACGTAGTTGCTTTTTTCGAGCAGTTTGTAAATGTAATTTAATAAATGGATTTTTGCAACGACTTTTCCTGCGTTGCTGGCGATTTGTAAACTACAGCGAACAAGAAGGCTTTGTACTAAAATGAGAGGCAGTCTTACCATCAGGAAGGACTGTTTCATTTTTAGGGAAACAGAAAAAGAGTTTTCACACAAAGAATGACTATGCAATATTACTATTAGGTATTTGTTTATTTAATGACTGATGAGGGCGCCGAGGTACGAGGCGGTGCGAAGCCTTGGCGAAGCACGGGAGCGACAGCGTACCCCGAAAGGGACGGATCGAAGAGGAATAGGGTAGTGCGATGACAGCCCCTGATCTGAAAAAAGAATGACTTAAATGACTACATTAATCATTTTACCTTTAACCAGTATAAATTTTTTGAGTGTTTTGCCTTCCATCCATTTTTGGACTATGTCATTGTTTAGCACTGCTTGTTGTATTTCTTCGGGGTCGGTATCGAGTGCAAACTCCATATCGGTGCGGGTCTTGCCTTGAATAGCTATGGGGTAGCGGAAGCTGTTTTCGGTGAGATAGGATTCATTCAATATCGGAAATTCGGCATCTAGTATAGAGTTTTGATGGCCTAGCAATTGCCATAACTCTTCGCAAATATGAGGGGCAAAAGGCACGAGTGTGATAAGGAGTGGTTCTAGAATAGATCGCTTCTGAGTGGCTAGGGCAGAGAGTTCGTTGGTTGTGATCATGAATTGGCTCACGGCGGTGTTGAGAGCGAAGAGTTCGATATCACGACCAATTTTTTTGATATGTTTGTGTAGTATTTTTAGTTCGGCTGGGTTGGCTTGTTCTTCTGTTACCTGAAGACCAATGGTTTCATGGACATAGAGTCGCCAAAATTTTTTCAGAAAGCGATGTACACCTTCAATGCCTTTGGTATCCCAGGGTTTGCTGACTTCGATAGGTCCAAGAAACATTTCATACATACGGAAGGTATCTGCTCCGTATTGCTCTATGATATCGTCGGGGTTGACGACATTGTATTTAGACTTGGACATCTTTTCGAATGCTTCGCCACAGATATATTGTCCATCTTCGAGGATGAAGCTTGCCTCTCGGAAGTCTTCGCGCCATTGTCGGAAGCGTTCGGTGTGGAGGATAAGTCCATCTACGAGATTAACATCTACGTGCAATTCGTCGGTGTCGTAATGCTGTTTTAGACCAGCGGACACAAATTGATTAGTGCCCTTGACTCGATATACAAATCGTGAGCTACCTCCTATCATACCTTGATTGATGAGTTTTTTGTAGGGTTCATCGAAGCTGATGTGGCCTAAATCGTAGAGTGCTTTGCACCACATTCGAGAGTAGAGCAGATGGCCTACTGCATGCTCTGCTCCTCCGATATACACATCGACCTGATTCCAGTAGTCGCTTAGTTGCTTATCGCAGAAGTGGCTGCTATTGTGAGGATCCATATAGCGTAAGTAATACCAACTGCTACCGGCATAGCCTGGCATAGTGTCGGTTTCGCGGAGGCCATTTTCAGTTTGTATCCAGTCGGTCGCATTGGCCAGAGGGCCTTTGCCATGTGGGCCAGCGCTATATGAGGCTAGGTGAGGGAGTTCGAGAGGAAGCACATCGTCGGGCAATGCTTGAGCGAGTCCTTGCTTGTCATAAATAATAGGGAAGGGTTCGCCCCAGTAGCGTTGGCGGCTAAATCCGGCATCGCGCATTTTGTAGTTTACTTTGCGAATGCCTAATTGTAGACTTTCGATACGGTCGATAGCTATGGGTATGGCTTCTTTCGCTGAGAGTCCGTTGAGGAAATCAGAATGGCAGATATGAACTTGTTTGTCTTTGTGGGCTTCTTTGCTACAGTCGATGCCTTCGAATATGGAGGGTATGGGTAGATGGAAATGTGTGGCAAAGGCATGATCTCGTTCGTCGCCACAAGGTACTGCCATGATAGCACCGGTGCCATATCCGGCTAGTACATACTCGGATATCCAGATGGGAATGGGCTCTTGGGTAAATGGGTGAAGGCAATAGGCTCCGGTGAAGCAGCCTGAGATTTGCTTGGTTTCGGCGATACGTTCTCGCTCGCTGCGGCTACTTACATAGCTTTGGTACGCTTCAATCTCTTGTGACTTTTCGGGAGTGGTGATTTTATTTATCAGTTCGTGTTCGGGAGCCAATACCATAAAGGAGACTCCGAAGATCGTATCGGGTCGGGTGGTGAAAACAGTAATGGTATCCGATGTATTTTGGAGCCGGAACTTTATTTCGGCACCTTCACTTTTTCCTATCCAGTTTCGCTGCATTTCTCTGAGACTTTCGGGGAAGTCTACTTTGTCGAGGCCATCGAGTAGCCTATCGGCAAAGGCGGTGATACGCAGAAACCATTGGCTCATGCGTTTTCGTTCTACAGGGTGTCCACCTCGTTCGGAGACGCCATTGACGACTTCGTCATTAGCGAGCACAGTACCGAGAGCTTCGCACCAATTGACAAAGCTTTCTGCTCGGTATGCCAATCGGTGATTCATGAGGGTATCATGAAGTGTTTCAATATCTATAGATGGTTGTTCAGATTGAAGCTTAGTGACAAGAGTCGATATGGGTTCTGCCTTTTGGGTATCAGGGTTATACCAGCTATTGAAAAGTTGCAGGAAGATCCACTGAGTCCATCGGTAATAAGCTGGGTCAGAGGTTTTGACTTCTCTGGACCAGTCGTAGCAAAAGCCTATATTGTTGAGTTGTTCTTTGTATCGAGCAATATTTTTTTCGGTTGTGACACTTGGGTGTTGACCTGTTTCGAGAGCATACTGTTCAGCGGGTAAGCCAAAGGCATCGAATCCCATGGGATGGAGCACATTGAATCCTTTGAGCCGTTTGTAACGAGCATAGATATCGGAGGCTATGTAACCTAGAGGATGGCCTACATGGAGGCCGGCACCCGAGGGGTAAGGAAACATATCTAAGACGTAGCATTTGGGTTTGTCGAACTGATTATGGACTTTATATTGGTTCGTTTCGTTCCAAATTTTTTTCCATTTCTTTTCGATTTCATTGAAGGAATATTGCATAAAAAAAGGCTCTGTTAATGAGCCTTCAAAGATAGAATGTTCTTGTGATATTGTGGGTTTAATCCATGATAAAGGGGTAGTCTTCTTGCAGATAAATGTCTTTGAACACTTCACTGTCGTCGGGCCAGGGAGAGTTTTCTGCAAAGTCTACGGCATCGTCTACGCTTGCTTTCACTTTATCGTTGATGGCTTGCAGTTCTTCTTCGGATGCATATTGGTTCTCTTTGATTACATTGAGTACATGTTCAATAGGGTCTTTTATTTTGTATTCTTCTACTTCTTCTTTGCTTCTGTATTTGGCGGGATCGCTCATGCTATGGCCTTTATAGCGATAGGTTTTGATTTCGAGTAGAGTAGGGCCTTCTCCGTCGCGAGCTCTGCGAGCGGCGCGTTCGATGGCTTCGTGAACATCTTCGGGTTTCATGCCATCGACGCTATCGCCGGGCATATCGTAGGCATCGGCAAGCTTGTAGATATCTAGCACATTGCTTGTACGCTCTACCGAAGTGCCCATGGCATAGAAGTTATTTTCGCAAATGAAGATAACCGGCAATTTCCAGAGCATTGCCATATTGAATGTTTCGTGAAGCATACCTTGCCTAGCTGCGCCGTCGCCAAAAAAGCAAAGGGTGACAGCATCACTTCCTTTGTATTGCTCGGCTAGTGCAATACCTGCACCTAGGCCTATTTGTCCGCCTACAATGCCGTGTCCGCCAAAGAAATGTTTTTCTTTGGAGAAGAAGTGCATACTACCACCCTTACCTTTTGTGCATCCTGTAGCTTTGCCATACAATTCTGCCATACATTCACGAGGAGAAATGCCTTTGGCAATGGCGAGGCCATGATCACGATAAGCAGTAATCATATTGTCGTCATCACGGATAGCCGTCATGCAGCCAGCGGATACAGCTTCCTGACCGATGTATAAATGACAAAATCCACGGATTTTTTGCATGCCATAGAGTTGACCGGTTTTTTCTTCAAAACGACGCTGAAGCAACATGATTTCGTACCAATAAAGGTATATCTCTTTCCCAAACTTTGTAGTCACGCGGTATAAATTTTAGCGAAGATAAGGGAGCAAACAATTTATCCCAAATTTTGCTATAGGATTCCTTTTATTTATTCATCGCTTTTGTGATAGATAATCGGTACAAAAAGAACTATTGATATCAATGGAGAGATTAATTTTTCAAACTTGTGAAGTTGTTCAAGCCGCAGTCGAGAAATTTGGCGTATTCTGACTCTGTAGGCGTGTAACCTCTAGGGGTGTTTAGAATGCGACGAGTGTGGGGGTCTATCAGCGCATAGAAGGGTTGGGTCGCTGATTTGAAATGTCGGAGTGATAAGTCAAACCATTTGTCGCCCACCGTCGTAGCCCTTTTTTTGTCGAGATATTCGCTATCGAATTGTTGTTCGGTAGGAAGTGCTATTTGTTCATCTACATACAGCGAAGCAATGATATACTTGTCTCTGAGTAAGTTATTGATGCTAGGTTGAGTCCACACATTTTCTTCCATTTTGCGACAGTTGACACAGGCCCAGCCCGTGAAGTCTATCATAACAGGTTTGTTTTGCTTTTTGGCTTCGGCCATAGCTTCTTCTAAATCCAGATAAACGGTAAGGCCTTTTACGGTATGGGTGTTGCCATGATGTTGGCCGGTGGTAGATTTTTCTTCTTTGTAGCTCCAGCTATAAAATTTTGGAGGAGGGAATCCACTCACTAAGCTAATATCTTTGCCAAAGAAATCGAGTGATAGATAAGCTGCAAAGGCGATAGAAGCTGCTGCTAATAATTTCATGAAGCCATTGCTTTTGAACGTAGGGTCGTCTTTGAATTTGAATTTGCCAAGCAAATAAAGAGCCATCACGATGAGAACGACTATCCACAAACCGATAAATAATTCACGTTTGAGAAGTCCCCATTGCTTCACGAGATCCGCATTGGAGAGAAATTTGAGAGCGAAAGCCAATTCGATGAATCCAAATACAACTTTGAGTACTGTAAGCCAGCCGCCCGATTTGGGGAGTGCTTTGAGAAGATTCGGAAACATGGCAAAAAGGGCAAATGGTACACCTAATCCAATACCGAAGCCCGACATGGCCGGAGTGATTAGTTTTGAGTTGCTGATATTTCCTAACACTAAGCCTAGTATAGGGCCTGTGCAAGAGAAAGACACTATGGCAAGGGTGAGAGCCATAAAGAAAATACCGCCGGCGCTACTAATGGAGCTTCGAGAGTCTATTTTGTTGGCTACGGAGGAAGGTAAACTAATATCATAGAAGCCAAATAGGGAAAATGCAAAAATGACAAAGACGACAAAGAAAACCAGATTGACCCAGACATTGGTAGAGAATGAATTGAGTGCATTGCCCCCCCAACCCAAAAACAAGAAAGGCAGACTCAATAAAAAGTACACCAAGAAAATAAAAAAGCCATAGAGAATACCACGCTGAACACCCGTCTTCTTATCACCACTGCCTTTGAGAAAGAAACTAATAGTCATGGGGATCATAGGTAATGTACAAGGAAAAAATAGCGCAGCAAAACCACCTAGTATGCCATATAGTAAGGCGGTCCACATAGAGAGTTCTGCTTGTGCAGTGTCGCCACAGTCGCCTACAGGAGTGCCAAAGTCGCCATAACTGGTGGTGCCAACCACAGCCGTGTCGGGTGGGAGTGTAACGATAGCGGTGTCAGGAGAAGTCGTGCTATTACAATTGACATTCATATCAATATTAACTGTGTCATCTGTGGGAGGTAAGCAACCACTATCGTTACAGGTTTGATAATACACACTGGCTTGCACCGTAGTCAATGCAGTGTATTGAATACGCTGTATGTACTTAACCTCATGTTTAAAATAATGAACGATGCCCACGCCACTGATATCTTCATCTATTTTTTCTCCTACTTCTTGCACATTTCCTACCAGGGTAATATTATCATTGGGCGTAAAGGTGATAGAAGGTGCAATAAGCATACCATCGCCGCCCGGGTCGAAACAGTATAGATGCCAACCATCGTCCATACGAGCCGTAATGATGAGCTCTGCTTCGGTAGGAGAGATAATGTTGGCGCATGTACTAAGATGAACTTTGCGAATACCTTGGGCAAAGCCAGTGGCAAATGTCAATAGGCTTAGGAGTAAAAAAAGAACTTTTTTCATGATATTATTGAGCTGAAATATTAAATGGTGTTTCGGTTGGAGGGAGGCACATCACGTCATTACAACTTTGGTGAGTAATAGTGCCACTAACACTTTGAGATGATTTGAGTCGAAAGGAGAGGGATAGAATAGCTTGATCTTCAAAATACTCTACATCGCCTATTTCGTCCATGTATTTATTGATTGGTTTTCCTTCAGTTTTGAGTGCTTGGACATCACTAATATGTTCGTTTAGGTTTAGCTGTATGGAACTACCAATCAAAAAACCATCACCACCCGGTGTGGGGGTAAAGATATGCCATCCATGTTCTATGCTTGCTTTGGCGGTAATCGTATAGGTATCCGGTTCGGAAGTTTTTTGGATACTCACAGTCCAGCGAACGGGGTCTTGAGACTGAGCGAAGCTAGCGGAGAAAGAAAATGCGAGTAGTAAAAAAGAAAATAGGAATTTCATAGGTTATGTACTATTGAATGAGATTATTGAAAATAGCTAAGCCATCCGTATTATTAAGTATTGGAGAGCAGGCTCGCTCGGGGTGTGGCATCATGCCAAATACATTTCGATTTTCGTTGCATATACCTGCTATGAAATGACTAGTGCCATTGGGATTTACTTCGCCTACTTGAGCATTTTCATCGCAGTATCTGAAAATTATTTGTTGATTGTCTTCCAATTGTTGCAGGGTTTGACTATCGGCATAATATCTTCCTTCTCCATGAGCAATGGGTATTTTGAGCGCTTTACCTACCAGATTTTCAGATATAGAAGTGTTCGTACTAGCACCGGTGATGTAGACATTACTACAAATAAATTTTTGATGATCATTGAGCAAAAGTGCGCCCGGTAGTAGTCCGGATTCGCACAATATTTGAAAGCCATTGCAAACGCCCAATACTTTGCCTCCAGCTTGTGCATGGGCTACCACAGCCTCCATGATAGGGCTGAAACGGGCTATCGCACCACAGCGAAGATAATCGCCATAAGAGAAGCCTCCGGGCAGTACGATACAGTCCTCTGGGGTGAAGCTCGGCAGAGAGCTGTCCTTGTGCCAGAGCATATGAACTTCTTGTTTCAAATCGTCGCGTAAAGCATGTTCCATGTCTCTGTCGCAATTGGAACCAGGGAAAACTACTATGCCAAATTTCATGTTTTAGAGTTTAAAGCAGCCATTGAATACATACAAGCACTGCAATGAATAAATAGAGGGTAAAGATATTGTATTTCTCCTTATGATGAAGGAAAGTATAGCTTAATAGTATGCTAAATGGGGTCAAAAATAGAATCCAAGGGTAGGAAGGAAATTGACTCGCTACTATACCGCAGGGAATAGTTACGAACAAATAGATCATGATAATAGACCATTTTTTACGAATGGAAATCGAAAATCGATTTGTCAGTTTGTTTTTCATATATAAGGCATATACAAATAGCGCGATGAATAGGATAGAAACTAAGAGAAGTTGCATGCCATTGGGGATACTGGCTGGTAATTGTATAGAAAAATCGATAAAATTTTCTTTGTACCACCAGCTCTTTCGGCTAATATATCCTAGGCTAAAATAGAATAGCCATGGTAGAGCCAGTCCGAGTAGGTAGGCTGATACATCTTTGATACTAATGCTTCGCAACACAAGGGCAAAAAGTAAAAAAAACGGAATAAATAAGATGGATGGAAAATAGAGCATGGTAGCTATGGAGGCGAATATTCCGATGTCAAAGAGTTTGCGACGAGGCAAGGAAGCATGATAAAGGCTAATACATTTGTCCAGATTAGACAATAAGACCATGTTGGCTATCATAGCCATATTCAATACATTGAACTCATACATCACCGAGGTGGTAAGGATGAATAACAGTGCCGGAAAATAATTTTTTTGACCCAAAAGTTTGTCTTTGCTGACGATATTGTTACAATACATAGCAATAATTAATAGCAGCAAAATACTCAAAAAAACATACCATGTTGTATGATGCTGATACCATCTATCTAAGAATGGGAAATGAATGATAAATCCATTGCCAAGTCGGGTGTGAGCAATAGGTGGCATGCCCAAGTATTTGAATTTTGCTAAAAAGGCCACTAGAATAATGGCTATAGCCGTGGCGATGGTGTTTTGTCGAAAAAGTTGGAGCACAAATTGGTTTTAATAACTGATTTTGAGAAAGCAAAGATAGTTTTTCGACACACATGGTACAATGATTTCTGTGCTACTCACTTGCTTGGCGGATCTGGGCATGAGATTCCAGCGAGAAATATCTTCGCCCAATTGTATTTCTTTGATCGACATTTCGCTGTCTCCATTGATATAAGCTACTTTCAAGCGAGTTCGTCTATTGCTGTTATCGTTGAAAAAATAAGCTTTGCCCAGCGAATGTTCCAATACACCAAAAGAGGCATATATCCCGCCATCATCATTGCTGATTTGCTCTTTCAAAACTCGTTGTTGCCAATCGGGCAAACCGTCTTCTTTAAGGCTAATAATCAGGATTTCGTCATAGACATATTCGTGTACTGATCGGACATTATCTTGAACAGGCATAAAACCATTATTCATCATCATCACGGGGGCCATACTGCTAATGGTACGCATCTGATGAGTAAACCGCTCGCCCACAAATTCTATACCACCATCTTTGCGAAGACTGACGTGTCTGAGTTTAATATCTCTTAGGTCATTTTTGCCGGTACCGGAGTTCATGGTTAGGGTCAGCGGGCTGAAGATAGTCGATACCATTATGTTGTTTTCTTCGGAATAGGTAAGGTGAAATACCCCAGTCGCATTGGTATAACGGCTCTCGCCATAATATCCGGCAACATAGAGCGTGTGGGATGGATTGTTCATCGCCAACTTGAGTTCGCCTACGGCATGTTTGCCCAATTCGATTTTTAGAGGAATCCACACATTGCTACCTGGGCTGCATTGCAATAGCTTCAGCTGCTCGCTAAGTCCTTTGGAGCTGGGTTTATCGCTCATCAGGAGGTAGGCGTTGCCACTGTTTCCAATAGCAGCAGTCTCTGCAATGTAATTATCTTTATCAGCAAAAGCTTGCTCTGTAGTACTCAAGATTTGTAATTGCTGCGTGAGCGTAATCGATTTTACGACCCTGGCTCCACCTTGCATGTAAGAAGTGTAAA
Source organism: Chitinophagaceae bacterium (assembly GCA_036846185.1). GTDB lineage: Bacteria > Bacteroidota > Bacteroidia > Chitinophagales > Chitinophagaceae > OLB11. The sequence goes on along the minus strand of DAIUCL010000007.1, from coordinate 17,016 downwards.
GGAAATGTATGGAGTGGTCAGCACTACTTTCTCGCTCAAAATAAATATTATCGACACTGCTCTGAGTGGGAATAGATGTCAGAAGCACAGGTGGATTTATTATATAGTCCTTGCCAATCGTGAGTGCATACAGCTGCTCATTTTTCTGTTCGCGTTGTTGATAAAATATGGCAATAGACTCACCGTTGCTAGCAAAATAGATACGAGAAAAATTGGCTGAAATACTCGTGAGCGAAATCGTCTTGAACTTGCGCATAAAAGGGCTGTAGAGAATCACTTCGGCCTTGCCATTGTACTTGCGATACACAGCCAAATACTCATTGATAGGGCCTATCACGGCGAAGTCATCTACGCGCATATTGATGTCTTCGGGTTCAGATACGATTACTTTTTGGCCCATGGCGGCATTCGTGCTAATTAGCCACAGCCAGAAGAGTACCGTACAAAATGTTGCAAACTTCATGTCACAAAGATAGGGGTAAGTAGTCTAACAAAAACTATAAGTAAACAGCTGTGGGTAGGGATAAAATATTTTAGTAATTCTAAGCTTTTTTTGGAGCTCATCTGGGTAAAATATATTTAGCTACTTCCCGCCCTACACTCCTTCCACACCCTCCCGCACAAAGCTCATGATGTGCGGAACCATTGCGGTCGGGGCTATTTTTCATCGTCTGTGCTACTATGTAGCTGCATTCGGTGCCGATGATGTGAGGGGTGATTTAGAAAGTGGCAGTAATCTCGACGTCACGATTGCTGAATGCACAAAAAGACGATGAAAAATAGCCTTGATTGTAGCGGATATCCCATCACGAAGCTTGCGAAGTGATGGATAGCAGCGGAAAGCAAGAAGTAGATGATATAGAACCTATGCCGGGCTCCCAACAAGTACATTTGATCAAAAGTTCGACTCGTAGAGACATCTTAATGTAAATCAATGAGGCTGCGATTTGTGACAATTCCGTGACAATTACGAAATTCGAGTCACAAAAACTAATATTAGAACTGTCTTTTTCTCACAAAACCTGCATGAATATTGAATAAAAATAATTTTTGGATAATGTTTATATTTTTTAATCATCCGATACTACATTTGCAGTCATTTGATTTAACACAAAATTACATTTAACTGATGTTAAGTTACACATTGCGTATGGCCAAAGAGTTCAAAGGATATGTATTGCTAGTTGCGTTTCTCTTGTTACAAGGGATGAGCGCCTATGCCCAACCAGATGGTAAGGCACTATTTCAGGCAAATTGTGCCTCTTGTCACAACCCTATTAAGGATGCCACCGGGCCCGCACTGAAAGGTGTGACTGCTCGTGTGCCTTCGCAAGAATGGTTGTATAAGTGGATTAAAAATTCTGCCTCCCTCATCAGCGCAGGAGATAAGTATGCGGTGGAAATCTACAATAAGTGGAACAAAACCGCTATGACGGCATTTCCTTCCTTGACCAATGAGGAGATCGATGCTATCATCGATTATGCTGAAAAGTATGAAGCCCCCGCTGCTGCCGCTCCCGCAGCCGGTGCGGCACCTAAGCAAGCAGGCGATAATACGCTGCTGTATGCAATATTGACCATCGTATTGTTGATCTCCGTATTTATACTCACACAAGTTAATAAAGTGCTTAGCCGATCAGCTAATGTCAAAGCAGGTTTGCCTTCACCCAAAGATGTTCCTTTCTTCCGCAACAAAGTAGTTATTGCTATTTTGGTATCTGCCTTGGTGGTAGTCGTCGCTGTATGGCTCACCAATGGTTCTGAATTGGGGCGTCAGAAAAATTATATGCCTAAGCAGCCTATTTTCTACTCACACAAAGTGCATGCCGGTATCAATCAAATCAACTGTTTGTATTGTCACTCAGCTGCAGAGAAAGGTCGTCATGCAATGATACCCTCTACCAATGTATGTATGAACTGCCACAAACAGATCAATGAATATACAGGTGCTGAAACTCATCCATTAGTAACCTTAGAAGGAACTAAAGTAGATGGTAATGCAGAAATCAAAAAATTGTACGAATACGCTGGTTGGGATCCTTCCAAAAAAGATTATAATCGTGATGCCAATGGCAATATCATGGCCAAGCCGGTAGAGTGGGTTAAAATTCACAATCTTCCTGATCATGTATATTTCAATCACTCCTTACACGTAGTATCGGGTAAAGTGGCCTGTCAACGTTGTCATGGAAACATCGAAGAAATGGATGAAGTGTATCAGTTTGCCGACTTGAGCATGGGGTGGTGTATCAACTGCCATCGCGAAACCAATGTTCAGTTTGCCGACAACAATTACTATTCTATCTTCCAAAAATACCATGATGAAATCAAGGAAGGAAAAAGAACTGACGTAAAAGTAAGCGATATAGGAGGCTTGGAGTGTCAACGCTGCCACTACTAAGCACTTCAATAAACACTGAAATAAACATAAGAAAAATATTCAAAAGACAATACGCTACAAAACATTAGAAAATGAGCAAAAAACAATACTGGAAAGGGCTTGAAGAACTAAATCCTACTACTCAATATAAGGAGCAGGTAGCCAATGAGTTCCGCGAAGATTTACCCTTTGCTGAAGTGCAAAGCATTGCAGAGGCGAGTACCTCTCGTCGCGATTTTCTGAAATATTTAGGTTTCAGTACAGTAGCAGCTACTATAGCAGCCAGTTGTGAAATGCCTGTACGCAAAGCCATTCCTTACGCTATCAAACCAGAAAACGTAACCCCGGGTGTGCCATTGCTTTATGCATCTACCTATGTAGATGGAGGTGAAGCTACGCCCGTATTGGTGCGAACTCGTGAAGGCCGTCCTATCAAAATCGAAGGAAACAGAGATAGTAAGCTCACAGAAGGGGCTACCAACGCTCGTATACAAGGATCTGTACTGAATTTGTATGATGCGGCACGTCTTAAATATCCAACTATAGATGGTAAAGAAAGTACTTGGGAAGCAGTAGATGCAATGGTATCTTCTGGCTTAGCAAGTGGATCGGTATATTTAGTCAGCTCCACGATCAACAGTCCAAGTAGTTTGCAAGCAATTTCAGCTTTTGCACAAAAATACAATGCAAAGCATATTATGTATGATGCTATATCATACAGTGGGATGCTCGATGCCAATATGAATTCATTTGGTAAACGTGCAATTCCAGCTTACAGAATAGACAATGCCAAAGTGATAGTTAGTATCGGAGCTGATTTCTTGGGTACTTGGATATCTCCTGAATTGTTTGCAAAACAATACAGTAAAACAAGAAAGATTTCAGCTAAAAACCCTACGCTCAGTAAGCATTACCAAATCGAAGGGATGATGAGTCTTACCGGTTGTAGTGCGGATGAACGCTTTACTTGCAAGCCATCGCAATATGGTGCAGTTGCCAATGCTATTTTGAGTGGTTTGAATGGTAGCAGCTCAGCGGTGCCAGAAAATATGAAGACTGCAATCAAAGGAATCATAGATGCGTTGAAATCCAATATGGGCAGTGCCGTCGTATTGTGCGGAAGCAATGATGTGCATACACAAACCATAGTGAATGCAATCAACAGTGCTATTGGAGCTTATGGTACAACGATTACCTGGGGGCATACCAATAACACTAAAAAAGGCAGTGATGCAGATATGAATGCATTTGCCGAAGCGCTTAAAGCCGGTCAGGTAGGAGCAGTGATATTTTATGACTGTAACCCTGCTTACGATAGCATGCATGCTGCGCTAATCAAAGATAAACTTAAAAGTGTAAAATTATCCATATCATTCAACGATAGAATGGATGAAACTACACAATTGTGTAAAGTTGCCGCTCCTTCACATCATTGGTTGGAAAGCTGGGGCGATGCTGAGCCACATAGTGGTTACATCTCCTTAATGCAACCTACGATCAATCCCTTGTTTAAGACAAGAGCATGGGAAGAATCGTTGCTTCGCTGGGCAGGAAATGATACTACTCACTATGATTTTGTCAAAAACTATTGGATTTCCAAATTAGGATCACAAACAGCCTTTGATACCGCCATTCAAGGAGGCTTGATAGAAATCGATAATATGACGATGAGTGGTGCCGGATTTAGCGGTAATATAGCTGCTGCTACAGCTGCTATTAGCGCTGTCAAAAACAGTGCTGAAGGTCAGGTAGAGCTTGTGGTTTATGATAAAGTCGGAATTGGTCGTGGAGCTGCTTGGAGTAATAATCCATGGCTGCAAGAAATGCCCGATCCAATAACGAAATGTACATGGGACAATTACGTATTAATGTCGCCCAATCGTGCTAAAAATATGGGAGCTGAGCTTACAGATTTGAATGAAGTAGAAAGAGAGAAAAAAGTATTTGCTATCAAAGCCAATGGTCAGGAATTGAAACTACCTGTACTCGTATTGCCAGGAATGCATGATGATGTAATTGCCGTGGCTGTAGGATATGGCCGCGACAAGCAAGTAGGTAAAGCAGCAGCAGATACGGGTGTCAACGTTTACCCATTCGTAAGTAAAGATGCCAGTGGTAATGCCTCTTTCTACTCCTATACCGTTGAGTTGACCAATACCGGTAAAACGTATCCTTTAGCGATTACACAAACTCATCATAGCTATCAAAACGATAGACCCATTATACATGAATTCACCTTGGATGAATTTAAAAAGAATCCAATGGAGTTGTATAATGAAAGAAAAACGCATTTAGAACATTATACTCACAGCTGGGATGAGGATCATGCACATGGTGATGCGCATGGTGATGCGCATGGTGACAATCATGGTGGCGAACATGCTGCTACTGCTGCCTCCGCCGCGGCTGTTCATGCTACACCTACAGATGCTGACAAAGATTGGCAAGACGCATATCGAAAAAATGGAACCTTATATCCTAATCATGAATCACATGGTATGAAATGGGGTATGAGTATCGATTTGAGTTCTTGTATAGGTTGTGGTGCATGTACCATAGCTTGTCAGGCCGAGAATAATGTATCTGTAGTAGGTAAAGAGCAAGTAATGCTCGTGCATGATATGCATTGGATACGTATAGACCGCTATTTTGCGGGTGATCCGTCCAAGCCAGATTCTATTCAGACATTGTTTCAACCCATGCTATGTCAGCATTGCGACAATGCACCTTGCGAAAATGTATGTCCGGTGAATGCAACGAATCATAGTAGTGAAGGTATCAATCAGATGGCCTACAATCGTTGTATCGGAACTCGTTACTGTGCCAACAACTGTCCGTACAAAGTGCGTCGTTTCAACTGGCGCGACTGGAACGAAGCGGATTGCTTCGACGACAATGCATTTACAGATGGACGTAGAGATGATATCAATAACAATATCACACGTATGGTATTGAATCCGGATGTAACGGTTCGAAGCCGAGGTGTTATGGAAAAATGTACCTTCTGTGTTCAACGCCTACAGTCAGCTAAAGCTACTGCGAAAAAACAAGGACGCGTAATGAATGACGGTGAAGCAAATACAGCTTGCCAGCAAGCATGTCCTACCAATGCTATTGAATTTGGTAATGTCAACGACAAAGAAAGTGCTATATACAAACTACGCTATTTAGAACAGAAAGAGAGAGTATTCCATGTATTAGAAGATATCCATACATTGCCTAACATCAATTACTTATCGAAAATCAGAAACAGTCAAGAAGTAATGAGTGTAAATCCTGAAGAAGCAGGTCATGGGAAAGCTCATACAGAACACGCATAATACATTGTAAACTGAATAAAAAATAAACTGTCTTAGGACAAGAGTAAAAAATAGAAGATATGCATTTAAAGTACGAATCGGTTATCAGAGAAGCCTTAGTAGATGGCAATAAGGATTACCATCAGGTGACAGAAGACATTTGTGCGCCTATAGAAAATCCGCCTACCAAGCTTTGGAAAATTGGTTTCTGGCTATCCGCATCCTTGTTGATGTTTGGTGTGTTCAGTGTAGCATGGGAAGTATATTGGGGTACTGGCGTTTGGAACCTGAATAGAACGATAGGATGGGGTTGGGATATCACCAACTTCGTTTGGTGGGTAGGTATAGGTCATGCCGGTACGTTGATATCTGCGATTTTATTATTATTTCGTCAAGGATGGCGTACGGGGGTAAACCGTGCTGCGGAAGCCATGACGATATTTGCGGTAATGTGCGCTGGGCAGTTCCCAATATGGCATATGGGGCGTGTGTGGGATGCCTTCTTTGTATTGCCTTACGGTAATACTCGTGGTCCCTTGTGGCCTAACTTTGTGTCACCTTTGTTGTGGGACGTATTTGCTATTTCTACTTATTTTACGGTATCACTTTTGTTTTGGTATTCTGGTTTATTGCCTGATTTTGCTACCATTCGTGATCGTGCTAAGACGAAACTTCGTAAACGCCTTTATGGTCTGGCCTCTTTTGGTTGGACTGGTAGTGCAAAACACTGGCAACGTCATGAAATGTTATCATTAGTATTAGCTGGTTTAAGTACCCCACTTGTACTTTCTGTACATACAATCGTATCTTTTGACTTCGCTACTTCCGTTATCCCGGGCTGGCATACCACCATCTTCCCTCCTTACTTTGTGGCTGGTGCGGTATTTTCAGGATTTGCGATGGTACAAACTCTTTTGGTAATAACTCGTAAAGTACTTAACCTTCAGGAGTATATCACCATTGGTCATATAGAAGCGATGAACAAGGTAATTGTTTTGACAGGTTCTATCGTTGGGGTTGCTTATCTAACAGAGTTGTTTATTGCCTACTACTCAGGTGTAATGTGGGAACAAGAAGCATTCAGACTACGTGTAATGGGCCCTTATTGGTGGGCATACTGGGCGATGATGACATGTAATGTGGTTTCTCCTCAATTATTTTGGTTCAAAAAATTGAGACGTAATTTATGGTTTACTTTCTTTATGAGTATCATTGTGAATATCGGTATGTGGTTTGAGCGATTTGTTATTATCATGTCTTTGCATCGTGATTACTTACCAAGTAGCTGGAGTTACTACACCCCTAGTTGGCCGGAAGTAGGATTCTATTTGGGATCATTTGGCTTATTCTTTACTTGTTATTTCTTATTTGCCAAATACTTCCCCGTGATTGCCATTGCAGAGATCAAATTTATCTTGAAAACAAGTGGTCAAAACTATAAAGATCAGATGAAATCGATAGAAGAGCAAAGCAATGAACATTTTATAGAAGAACAAACGCATGCTCACCACCATTAATCAAGCAACTATTACAACAAATTCATAAAAGTAAAAAATATAATGAGTATTAAAAAATTTGCAGTAGCAGCCTTTGATGACGAAGCAGTTTTATTTCCTGCCGTAAGCAAAGTACGTAGTGCCGGTTATAAAATTCATGATGTGTACACTCCTTTTCCCGTACATGGTCTGGATGTTGCATTGGGTCACAAAGAAAGTGACTTGCATATCGCAGGTTTTATCTATGGTATCACAGGTACCTCTACGGCACTAGGTTTCATGGGATGGATTTTTACCAGTGATTGGCCTCAAAATTTTGGAGGTAAACCACATTTTCCATTACCTGCTTTTATTCCCATTACTTTCGAATTGACTGTATTGTTTGCAGCGGTAGGAATGGTTCTGACTTTCTGCTATTTGAATCAGATTATGCCAGGAGTTAAGAAGCATATTTTTCATCCCCGTCAAACAGATGATTTGTTCATCATGACCATTGAAGTGGATGATAATAATGCTTCGGAAACAGAAGCTTATTTAAAATCAGTGGGTGCTGTAGAAACCAATATTCAAATAGCTGAAGAAGAATGGTGGTACGGTCGATTTGATAAAAAAGAAGATTACGAAATTCAACAACAATTAGCTTAACAGAAATGAATACGATACACAAATTTATTTTAGCAAGTGCTGCAAGCGCATTGTTTGTATCCTGTGGCAGTGAATTCAACAGAAATCCCGGCCGCACTTATGCTCCAGATATGGTTTATTCACAAGCTGTGGACTATTATCATGGAATTGAAAAAATTGAGGCTGAAAAAGGGACTTACACCAAAATGCCTGTACCTGGTACAATTGCTCGCGAACAAGCTCTGCCCGATCATATCCGTGAAGAAGATACGGCTCTTGCTAATGCAAATACATGCAAATATGATCTCACAGAGGCAGATTTAGAAGAAGGTCAACGATTATATATGATACATTGCGGTATTTGCCATGGAACTGCATTGGATGGCAATGGTCCACTATATGCAAGTGGTAAATTTGCTGCAATGCCCGCAAATTTAAAAAGCGGATCTCAGTATTTGCGTATGACCCAAGGCCGACTTTATCATGCCATTGTGTACGGAAAAAACTCAATGGGTTCTTATGCTAGTCAGTTAGATACCCGCCAACGTTGGCAAGTAGTAGCCTATATCAAAAAAGTACAAAGTGAGAATGGAGGAGAACCCTTTACCATGGTAAAATCACCCAAAGTTGAATCCCTACAAGTTGCTGCGGGTGTAGCAATGGATGCTACAACACACTCTACTCAATCTAAAGAAGCATCACATTAATATTAAGATAAACAATTTATAACACAAAAGAATCGAACGATGTTAAATCAAGAATTTAAAATTCCTGCCAAACTTAAAACAACCAGCATGGTATTGTTGGGCATAGGTGTTGTTACGCTCGTAGCAGGAATAGCCTTTTTGTTATTTTCTAAAGATCAAATGGCACAAAATCGTTTTTGGGCTGTAATAATGCAAAATAGCATATTTTTTCTTCTAATTAGCTTGGCCAGTGTATTCGTTTTGAGTGCTACGTCCTTAGCTCAAGGTGCTTGGATTGTAGCTTTCAGACGTATACCCGAAGCCATAGGAAGTATAGTATGGGTTTTAGCTGCGATAGTTGGTGTTGTGTTGTTAACTCTAATATGGACAGACAATTATCATATCTATCATTGGTTAGGAAAAGATGAACACGGAAATGATTACATTCCCAAAAACTCACTGAATGCGTTGAAGAATTTCTTCTTGAGCAAACCGTTTTTTAGTATCTGGACAGTAGTTGTGTTGGCCTTGTGGAGCTGGTTTGGAATCAAAATTCGTGAATTGTCTGTAAGACAAGATAAAGAAGCAAAAGGTTCTACTAAAACATATTGGCAGAATTTTAATATCTCAGCAGGATTTGTATTTGTATTTGCCTTATCACTTGCCTCTACCATTCCTTGGTTGTGGATAATGAGTTTGGATTCTCACTGGTTCTCTACTATGTTTAGCTGGTACACATTTGCAAGCTCATTTGTGAGTGGTATGAGTATGATCATGCTTTGGGTATTATATGTAAAACGTCACGGATACCTTGAAATAGTAACCGAAGAGCATGTTCATGACATTGGTAAGTTTATGTTTGCATTCAGTATATTTTGGACATACTTATGGTTCTCTCAGTTTATGCTTATCTGGTATGCTAATATACCTGAAGAAACAATTTATTTCAAAATTCGTATGCACGGACCTTATAAGTTTTTTTATTGGGCTAACATTATAATTAATTTCGTTTGCCCAATATTAATATTGATGCCTCGTCCGAATAAACGTAATTATTTCGTTGTATCTTTGGTTGCAGTTCTTATATTAATTGGTCACTGGATAGATTTTTATCAAATGGTGATGCCTGCTACTGTTGGTGAAAACTGGCATATTGGCTGGTTTGAAATCGGAATCGTAGTTGGTTTTGTTGGTTTACTCATGTACTTGGTAAGCAACAAATTGACAAAGGCTCCAATGGTTCCTCAAAACAATCCATTACTCAAAGAAACAATCATTCATATCAGCTAATAAAAAAAACAAATAGAATATATGTCAGGATTATTATTAGTATTGCTTGTAGCACTCATTTTTGTGATTCTTTATCAAGTATCACGTTCCAGCGAATTGGTCGCAAGCATTCAAGGTGAAGAAAAGTTTGATAAAAAGAGAAATAAAATGCTAGCTTGGTCTATGCTATTCGTGTGGGCTGCATTTATGATAGGTATATATGCTTGTCATGTATATATGATGCCACTCATGGCTCCCGAAGCGGCCTCTGATCATGGAAAGGATTATGACTTCATGTTTTTGGTAACATTAGCTGTTACCGGGATCGTATTTTTGTTAACACAATTTTTGTTATTTTGGTTTTCTTTCAAATATCAACGTGATGAAAACAGAAAGACAGTTTTCTTCTCGCACAGTAATAAATTGGAAGCGATTTGGACCACCATTCCTGCTCTTGCTATGGCTGTATTGGTCGCAATAGGTCTCAAAGCATGGTTCAAAATGACCGGGCCTGCTCCCAAAGACGCTATGCAAATAGAAATTGTTGGTAAACAATTTAACTGGATATCACGATATCCGGGTCCTGATGGTGAGTTGGGAAAAAGATATTTTACAAACATTAATGACAATGACAACTTACTGGGACTAGACTGGACGGATAAAGCAAACATGGACGATATTATCATACCCAATGGTGAAATTCGTTTGATAAAAGACAAGCCAGTGGAATTAATCATTGGTTCTCGCGATGTAATTCATGATGTAGGCTTATCGCATTTTCGTTTGAAGATGGATGCCGTACCAGGTATCACGACTCGCATGTGGTTTACCCCTACCATCACTACAGAAGAGATGAAAGCAAAAACAGGTAACCCTAATTTTGTGTACGAAATATCGTGCGACCAAATGTGTGGTAAAGGCCATTATGCCATGCGTGCAGTCGTGATAGTAGAAACAGAAGAGGAACACAAAGCATGGTTAGCCAAACAACAGTCTTACTATTCTCAAACGCATGGTGAGGCTACTCCAGCCACACCAGCAGTGCCAACAAGCGATACCGCCAAGGCAATTACAATGAAATAAAAATAAATTAGAAGTATAACAATGAGTAACGAAGCAACATTACACCAACACGACGCTCATACGCACGATCATGCGCATGACCATCACGACCATCACGCTCATGACCATCACGAACACAAACAACACTTTTTTTCAAAGTATGTGTTTAGTATGGATCACAAAATCATCTCACGTCAGTTTTTGATTACCGGGATGTTTTGGGCCATAGCGGGTGGATTAATGTCCGTCTTTTTTCGTCTTCAATTAGGTTTTCCGGAAGATACTTGGCCTATACTACAGAAGTTTTTAGGCGAATGGGCCGCAGGTGGTAAAATGGACCCAGAGATTTATTATGGTCTAGTTACTATACATGGTACCGTATTGGTCTTTTTTGTATTGACCGGTGGTTTGAGTGGTACATTTAGTAATTTTCTTATACCATTACAAATAGGAGCAAGAGATATGGCCTCTCCATTTCTCAACATGTTATCTTATTGGTTTTTTGCCATTTCAAGTGTTATCATGTTTGCTTCTCTTTTTGTGAATACCGGCCCTGCATCTGGTGGATGGACCACATATCCTCCTTTGAGTGCCCTCAAAGAAGCTTCGATGGGGTCGGGTATTGGTATGGATCTTTGGTTGATTAGTATGGCCTTGTTTATTGTATCTTCACTATTGGGAGGCTTGAACTACATTGTTACCATTTTAAACATGCGAACAAAAGGGATGAGTATGACACGTCTTCCTCTTACTATTTGGGCGTTTTTATTCACAGCTATACTTGGAGTATTATCTTTCCCTGTACTATTGTCTGCTGCAGTTCTTCTGTTGTTCGACCGTCATGCAGGTACTAGCTTCTACTTATCCGAAATATTCATTGCGGGCAAAGCACTGCCAAATGTTGGTGGATCGGCTATCTTGTATCAACATTTATTTTGGTTCTTAGGTCATCCTGAGGTGTATATTATCATGTTGCCTGCTATGGGTATGGCTTCTGAGATATTAGCTACACATTCACGTAAGCCTATCTTTGGATATTTTGCCATGGTGCTTTCTCTTATTGGGATTTCAGTTCTTGCATTCTTGGTATGGGCACACCATATGTTTGTGACGGGTATGAGTCCATTCTTGGGAGGAGTATTTGTTCTACTTACGCTTCTCATTGCCATCCCTTCTGCCGTAAAAGTGTTCAACTGGTTGACCACAATCTGGAAAGGTAATATCCGGTTTACAGTGCCTATGTTATTTGCATTAGGGTTTGTATCCTTGTTCATATCTGGAGGTCTTACCGGTTTGTTCCTTGGTAATTCTGCTTTAGATATACATTTGCATGATACGTACTTCGTAATTGCTCACTTCCATATCGTAATGGGTATTTCTGCCTTCTTTGGTATGTTTGCCGGTATCTATCACTGGTTTCCCAAAATGTATGGTCGTTTTATGAACAATACGATGGGGTATATTCACTTCTTCATCACGTTTGTAGGGGCTTATGTCATTTTTTGGCCTATGCACTACGAAGGGGTAGCCGGTATGCCTCGTCGATACTACGATTACAGTAGCTGGGAGTCCTTTAAGCAATTTGCAGAACTCAACCAAATGATATCTGTAGCGGCTATCATCGTTTTCTTTGCCCAATTACTTTTTGTATTCAACTACTTTGTAAGCATCTGGAAAGGTAAAAAAGTAACCGATCCTAATCCTTGGAAAGCGAACTCACTTGAGTGGACGACTCCGATACTGGCGGGCCATGGCAACTGGGAAGGTGATATCCCTGAAGTACATCGCTGGGCATATGACTACAAAGATGACGGAAACGGTAATGATTTTATTCCTCAGCACATTCCACTCAAAGAAGGTGAAGAAGGACATTAATCTGATTTCTTTAACGTATATCAAGAACCACCCTTGCGGTGGTTTTTTTTATGATAGTATCATACAACCAATTTGTACCATATGTCAATTTAAGAATTTATGAATGACATAGCTTCACGGACAAGTTTTAGGCGGCGATTTTATTCAAATAAATGTTATCCAATTATATTCATTTTTTTGGGGGCATGTACGGCTGTTTGTTTCAAGTCCTCGAGTATCCCTATCATTTTCTACGCCATCTAAGTAGCTTCCGGTGGTCGCTCTTATCTGGCTCGAAAAATGTACCTGTCTACTCTTCGGGCTTTCCACTTCCATCCGGCTGCCGGATAGTAGTGGAGAGCCCGCAAGTACGCTGCCTAGCGAGGCAAGGGATGGAGGGGGCGGAGGGACGGAGCCACCTCCATCCCTTGCCTCGCAGGCCGGGTACTGAGGACTCGAAACGGATAGCCGTGCCTGCCCCAAAATTGATTTTATATTCTGACGAATGCAATTTCTTAACATGGATATGTCTGAGATATATTTTGATTATCTTTATGATAGACCCTAACTTTGGATTATGGATTTTCTGAAAAAAAGAGTAGTCATCGATCAACAAGGTGTAGTGGAGAGAGCAGCTTATTTTTGTACCCGTAGCATCAAGAAACATCAAAAGGTAGAGGCATTGCACACTGCACTTTCGATGATAGACCTCACGACTCTGGAAGGTAAAGATACCGAAGGTAAGGTAAAACAACTGTGCCATAAAGCGATGCATTTGGCCGATCATTTGGGTGATCTACCAAGTGTAGCAGCCGTGTGTGTGTATCCCAGTTATGTCAAAATAGCTAAGAAAATGCTAACGGGGTCGGGAGTAAAAGTGGCTTCAGTGGCTACGGGTTTTCCGTCGGGCAATACATCGCTAAAAATAAAACTGGATGAAACAAAATACGCAGTGGCGCAGGGTGCTGATGAGGTGGATATGGTGATATCGAGAGGGGCCTTTTTAGAAGGTGAATACGCGCGTGTGTTTGACGAAATTGCTGCCATAAAAGCGGTGTGCAAAGAAGCTAGGCTTAAAGTGATTTTGGAAACAGGAGAGCTACCGACACTCGAACATGTGAGAATGGCAAGTGATATAGCCATGCATGCAGGAGCCGATTTTATCAAAACCTCGACCGGTAAGATACAGCCCGCCGCTACCATGCCGGTGACTTTGGTGATGCTCTACGCCATTGCTGATTATTACGAACTCACCGGACGAAAGGTAGGAATGAAACCTGCCGGTGGAATTTCTACATCTAAGGTGGCTATTCATTATTTGGTGATGCTGTATGAAATACTGGGAGAAGAGTGGATGAGCAATGAGTGGTTTCGATTTGGGGCCAGTAGCCTAGCCAATGATATATTGCTCCAATTGGGCAAAGAAACATGTAATCACTATTATTCAACAGACTATATTTCTAAAGATTAATTATTCAAGACGTTCGCCATATGACTCATAAACTTTTTGACACCTATTCTCCCGCTTTGGAAAGTACTGCGCATATAAGGCTGAAAGCCAAGTATGGACTTTATATCAATGGAGACTTCGTAGCTCCTGGTAGTAAGAAATATTTTACTACTTCCAATCCGGCTACAGGTGAATCTCTTGCTAGCATAGCCAATGCCAATAAGGCGGATGTAGACAAAGCAGTGTCAGCTGCCAAAAATGCGTTGCGCCCCTGGCAAAAACTAAGTGGCGCAGAGAGAGGAAAGTATCTGTTTCGTATAGCTCGTATGATCCAAGAGCGAGCACGAGAGTTTGCCATCATTGAATCACTCGATGGAGGTAAACCTATCAGAGAAAGTAGAGATATCGATGTACCATTGGCTGCACATCATTTTTTTTATCATGCTGGATGGGCAGATAAGCTGTGCTATGCTTTTCCGCAACGTAGCTATGCACCCGTAGGTGTGGTAGGGCAAATCATACCTTGGAATTTTCCATTGCTGATGGCTGCATGGAAAATAGCACCAGCACTGGCTTGTGGTAATACGGTGGTGCTCAAGCCCGCCGAATCTACACCACTGACGGCCCTAAAACTAGCTGAGCTGATTCATGATGCGGGCTTGCCCAAAGGAGTAGTCAATATTGTGACCGGCTATGGCGATACAGGTGCCGCCTTGGTATCGCATCCAGATGTAAATAAAATAGCGTTTACGGGTAGTACAGAGGTGGGTAAACAAATACAAAAATCTCTCGCAGGGAGCAACAAAAAACTGAGCCTGGAGCTGGGAGGCAAAGCTGCTCATATCATCTTGGATGACGCCCCTATCGATCAGGCAGTAGAAGGAATTATACAAGGAATATTTTTTAATCAAGGACATGTATGCTGTGCTGGTTCCCGATTGTATGTGCAAGAGAGTGTGGCGGATCGAGTGATAGCTAGGCTCAAACGCCGTATACATAGCATACGTGTGGGCAACCCGCTAGATAAAAATACTGATGTGGGTGCAATCAATTCAAAAGCACAGTGGGAAAAAATAAATAACTATTTGCAAATAGGAGTACAAGAAGGTGCCGAGTTATATCAATCGGATAAGGAGTTGCCTTCAATTGGTTACTATTGCAAGCCGAGTTTGTTTTTTAATTGTTCTCAAAGCCACCGAATCGTACAAGAAGAAATCTTTGGTCCGGTACTTACGGTACAAAGCTTTAGGACAATAGAAGAGGTGATAGAAAAAGCGAATAATACCCCCTTCGGCTTAAGTGCCGGTGTATGGACATCAAATGGTGCACGTATATTTAGCTTGACCTCTCGACTCAAAGCGGGCGTAGTGTGGGCGAATTCGTATAATAAATTTGACCCTAGCTCTCCCTTTGGCGGATATAAAGAAAGTGGCTTTGGTAGAGAAGGGGGAGTGCATGGCTTGGAGGAGTATGTGATATTTGGTTAGAATAATTGTTTTAATTCAAAAAAATACCTTAAATATTTTTTTATGGAAAATTACTACCTTTAATGCCTAATTTTGCACCATGCCATACATAAAATACATAAAATACATAAAATTGTGTGTACTTTTATTGACTATCAATTTGATCGTCAAGGCGCAACCAATACCACCCAACTGCCCTCCATCCTTATCAGCGGGTTATACTATTGTAGGAGATTCTATTTCTTTTTGTCAAGATGGCGTCAACCTCACACTTCAGTCATTTTCGTCCCTGATGGCTACCGATTCTTATGCCGTAAATCAAATCCCTTACAATCCCTATCCTTGGGTAGGAGCTAATCAATTGTTTGTGGGGCAAGATGATATATGGAGTGGTGTCATACCCTTACCATTCCCCTTTTGTTTTTTTGGACAGAAATACAATGCCGTCGTCATCGGTGCCAATGGGCAAGTAGGATTTGACCTCACACAAGCCAATGCCTACAATGCATGGTCGTCCAATGGTATCATAGCACCTGCTTCTAATGCCGCTATGAACAATGCCATCATGGCTCCATACCACGATGTCGATCCTTCAGTACCTTATCCGGGTAAGAATATTACTTGGGATATATACGGTACAGCCCCCTGTCGCTATATGGTTATCTCTTGGGATAGTGTTCCGATGTTCTCTTGCAATAATTTACTAAGTTCTCAACAAATAGTGCTGTTTGAATCCACCTACCTTATCGATATCAATATTAAAAGTAAGCCGCTCTGTGCCGGATGGAATGGAGGCGTAGCTCATCAAGGAATTCAGAATGCCACAGGTACTGTAGCCTTTATGGTACCAGGGCGCAATGGCACGCAATGGAGTGCTCAAAATGACAGTTATCGATTTACTCCTGCCGGTTTCAATGCCAGCAATGTATCCTATGTGTGGAAAGAGTTACCCAGTGGCACGATACTCTCCACTACCAGCAGTCTTTCCTATTTCCCACTTACCAATTCGCAAGTCACCGTCGACATGACCGTTATTACTGACTGTGATACCATCGATGCGGCTGTGCGAGATACGATAGATATCATCGTTACCGGACAAGTAACCGCCTCATTCGACACAGATATTTTCCTTGGATGCGACGAAGATACTGTAGTATTCACTAATACGAGTGTCAGCGGTGCAGGAGGAATCCCCACTTACGAATGGAGTTTTGGTGATGGACAAACATCCATATTGCCCAGCCCTACACACATCTATCAAAATCAAGGAGTCTATGTAGTCACTCTGATAGCTACAGACAATGGCTGTAAGGACACCGTTCAGCAAATCGTCAATCTAGTGCATCCTGTCAACGCACTCATCAATGTCAATAAAGATTCTACCTGCTTAGGTGATCCGGCTCCCTTTGTACTCACTGCGATTCCCACAC